>JAUYFQ010000080.1 GCA_030690895.1 Sulfuricellaceae bacterium | reverse complement strand
CGGAGCGCGCGCCGATGAAGAAGTTCTCGCCTAGGATGGGGGGCTTGGCCTGGAAGGGTTCCAGCACGCCCACGATACCGACGCGGCCGGAGAGATCGACGTTTTTGCCGATCTGGGCGCAGGAGCCGACGGTGGCCCAGGTATCGACCATGGCGCCTTCATCGACATAGGCGCCGATGTTGACGTAGGAGGGCATCAGCACCACGTTCTTGCCGATGAAGGAGCCACGGCGGGCGGAGGCGGGCGGGACGACACGGAAGCCGCCATCGCGGAAGTCCTTGGAGTTGTAGTCGGCGAACTTGGAGGGGACTTTATCGAAGTAGTTGGTGAAGCCGCCCTTGATGAAAAAGTTGTCTTCCAGGCGGAAGGACAGCAGGACGGCTTTTTTCAGCCACTGGTGGGTGATCCAGTTCTGGCCTTCAGTGCGCTCGGCGACGCGCAGTTGCCCTTTGTCCAGCATGTCGATCACGCTCATGACCGCATCCTTGATCTTGGGTTCCACGTTGCGCGGGGTGATGTCGGCACGGCGTTCAAAGGCTTCTTCGATGATGCTTTGCAGTTCTTGCATGATATTTTCCAGTTTATTTAAGGTGGTTTATGAAGGGTGCTTCTATAAATTCAGAGTTTGCTCAAATGCAAGGCGCGTAAAAAATTTCGCCGCGCTGCATATGTTTGATATGTAAGCAAGAAATATTTTACGCAACTCAGCAGTTGAGATGAAATCTGGGTTTATAGACGTGCCCTGAATTCGTTAATGCGGTGCGCGGCTTCAATACAGGCTTCCAGCGGCGCGACCAGGGCGAGTCGGACAAAACCTTCGCCCGGATTGACGCCATGTGCTTCGCGGGCGAGAAAGCTGCCGGGCAGAAGCGTGACATTATAATCGCGGTATAGTCCCTGTGCGAATGCGGAATCGCTGCCAGGGACTTTTAGCCAGAGGTAAAACGCGGCATCCGGTTCTTCCACCGCGAGCCGGTTTCCTTCTCTTAAAATTGCCGTGACCGCAGCAAATTTTTCCCGATACAGGCGCCGGTTTTCTGCTACATGCGCCTCGTCGTTCCAGGCTGCCGCGCTGGCCGCTTGCACGGCAGGGTTCATGGCGCAGCCCTGGTAGGTGCGATAAAGCAGGAATTTTTCCATGATTTCCGCGTCGCCCGCCACGAAACCGGATCTCATGCCGGGCACATTGGAGCGCTTGGAAAGACTGCTGAACATGACCAGACGCTTATAGTCGCTCCTACCCAGACGGGCGGCGGCCTCCAGACCGCCCAGCGGCGGATGGGCTTCGTCCGGATAGATTTCCGAGTAGCACTCGTCGGAAGCAATCACGAATTGGTAGCGGTCGGATAATTCAAACAGGAATTTCCAGTCTTCCAGCTTCATGACCTTGCCGGTCGGGTTGCCTGGCGAGCAGACATAAACCAGTTGAGTGCGTTGCCATATCTCGTCTGACACGCCCGCGAAATCCATGCTGTAGGCATTTTCCGGCGTGGTATTCAGATACAGCGGTTCGGCGCCAGCCAGCAGGGCCGCACCTTCATAAATCTGGTAAAAAGGATTGGGAGAAATGACGATCGGGGCAGGGCTATTCACGATTTTTTCGCGCAGTGAATCTTCGTCCCCCTCTCCCGCTTGCGGGGGAGGGCAGGGGAGGGGGAAACGGTCTCGACCGTTGGTATCGATGACCGCTTGCGCAAAAGCAAACAGGGCTTCCCGGCTGCCATTGACCGGGACGACCTGGCTGGCGATGTCCGGCACGGGCACGTTATAGCGGCGGGCGATCCAGTTGGCGATGGATAAGCGCAACGCTTCGCTCCCCTGGGTTGTGGGATAATTTGCCAGACCGGCGAGGTTATCCGTCAGCGCCTGGCTGATAAAGGCTGGCGTTGCGTGCTTGGGTTCCCCGATCGAAAGATTGATGGCCTGGTGAACGCAGCTTGGTGCAACGCCCTTGAACAGGTCGCGTAATTTCTGAAAAGGGTAGGACTGCAACTGATTTATATTAGGATTCACTGTAAATACATTCTTTATCTTATTGATATTATTAGTATCATAATTCTGGTTTGATTCTATCCGAATGGGGAATTATAGAGTGTTAAGCTCGCATTCAAAACAGAAAATGTTGGCAGTCTCGGGCTTACTCTCCGGTGCGATTGTATGGGGGCTGATCTGGTATCCCTACCGATTGCTGGCGGAGGTGGGTATCTCGGGGCCGCTTTCCAGCCTGCTGACTTATCTGGTCGCACTATCGCTCGGTGCGGTTTTCTATCGCCATGCCTTCGGTGCGTTGCGGCAAGCTGGCTGGCTGGCGCTGCTGATCGGCCTGACGGCTGGCTGGACGAACCTGGCCTATGTGATCGCCATTCTGGATGGTCAGGTCATGCGCGTGCTGTTGCTGTTCTATCTGTCGCCGCTATGGACTGTCCTTTTCTCACGCCTCATCTTGGGCGAGACGCCATCGCTGACCGGATACGGGGTGATCCTGTTGTCCCTGAGCGGCGCAATCGTGATGCTCTGGCAACCGGAAATCGGCCTGCCTGTTCCGCAGAATCATGCGGAATGGATGGGGCTGTCGGCTGGGTTGATGTTTGCCCTGAGCAATGTCCTCGCCCGCAAGGCCGAAAATCTGGTCATTGAAGTCAAATCCCTGAGCATCTGGCTGGGTGTCGCGATGTTGTCCTGCCTGCCTTTGCTCTGGTCACCCGAACAGATTGCGCCCGTGATGGATATGACAGTCAAGCATTGGCTGATCCTGCTGGGTATCGGCATCACGCTGTTTGTCATTACACTGACCGTACAGTTCGGGCTATCGCACACCCCAGCTAACCAGGCCATCGTGATCTTCCTGTTCGAACTGGTGGTTGCCGCCATTTCATCCTATTTTCTGGCAAACGAAACGATGAATATTCAAGAGTGGCTAGGCGGTGCGATGATCGTCATTGCCAGCCTGTATTCCGGGATTATCGAGAAAAAACAGAATGATAAATAAACTTCTTCATGTGTCGATCATCGTCTCTGACCTGGCCAGATCGCGTGCTTTTTATGAAGGCATGCTGGGCTTGCAAGTCAGCAGCACGCGTCCTGAAATGAGTTTTGACGGCGTCTGGTATGAAATTGGCGGCCAGCAGATCCATTTGCTGGCGCTGCCCAACCCCGACCCGGTTAGCGAAAGGCCTGCCCATGGTGGCCGTGACCGGCATGTCGCCCTGGCCGTCGATGATCTGGACAATCTGACAATCGTCCTGAAGCGGGCCAACATTCCTTACACCCTGAGCCAGTCTGGCCGTGTCGCGCTGTTTTGTCGCGACCCGGATGGCAATGCATTGGAATTTATCCTGCTATAAGGACTTCTGGCTCGATGTCGGCCTTCAGGCCGTCTTGTCGGCCTGAAGGCCGACCTACAGTCCATGATGAACAATGCGTATCAGCGTTTCTCCAATGGATACGATGGAACCGGATTTGGCATTGGCTTGTTGACAGGTGGTTGCGATCTGCCTGGATAAGGCCGATTGGAAGGGTAAAGCGGTGGGTTGTTGATGTAGACCGGGTTATCGATCACCACCGTGGGGTTTTCTTTCTTTTGCTTCTCCAGGCGCAGCCTTTCGATTTCCGCCTCTTGCGCTTCCTGCTCGCGACGCTTTTCCTGCATTTCCTTCACATACTCGGCTTGCTTGCGCGTGCGATCTCGCGATTCAGCAACTTCTGCTTCGGTTGGTGCTGGCGGGCCTTCAATTGTTTCTTTCTTGATGTTGGCGGGCGGCGGTTCGGATGTGTACATCACGTTACCATCCTTGTCTTTCCACTTGTAGACAGAATCGGCATGGGCAGCGGGGATGGCGAGCAGAAGGATCAGGAAAATTCTATGCATATCGGATGCCAAGTTTATTTTTGAAATCTGATTTTACCTGAAAAGCAGCAGCTTACGATTTTACAGGTGCAAAGCGGTAATTGTTTTTTCCCGCTTTTTTAACGGCATACATGGCATTGTCGGACTGGCTTAACAGTTCTTCCTTGGTCGTACCATGATCGGGATAGATCACTATGCCAATGGATGCACCGATACGGCATTCGTGACCCAGCAAATGATAAGGAGCGGCGAGGGTGGCCAGAATTTTTTCCGCCACATGCGCGGCATCATCCTGGGTGCGAATGGCGCGCAGGATAATGGTGAATTCGTCTCCACCCATACGCGCAACGGTATCCGAATCACGCACGCATTCATGCAGGTGCAGCGAAACCGCCTTGAGCAAAGCATCGCCGGTATCGTGCCCAAACGTATCATTGACGGCCTTGAAGCCGTCCAGATCGATGAACATCAGGGAGAACATGCCCTGGATGCGTTTGGTCTGGATGATGGCCTGTGCCAGGCGGTCGAAGAACAGGGCACGATTGGGCAGTCCGGTCAGTGCATCGTAGTGCGCCATGGATTCGAGCTTTTCTTCCAGCAATTTACGGTCATTGATATCCTGCAAGACCGCAATGATGGAGGAGATGCCGAACTCATCCTTGGCAGGCGTCATCGAGAGGCGCCCCCAGAACACCTCGCCACCCCGGCGCACAAAACGCCTGTCCTTGTCATCGCAAAGCAGCTCTCCCACACTGAGCGCGGCCAGAATTTGCTGGCATTCAAGCACGTCGTCATCAGGAAAGATGTCCTTCAGGCTGAGCGTTTTGGCCTGTTCGCGCGAGTAGCCCAGAATGGAAAGCCAGGAATCATTGACCTTGGTGAAACGGCCCCATACGTCCAGCAGGGCATTCCCCACGCCGGCGCTATAAAAAATGGCCTCGAACTCGGCGTTGCTGAGCGTGAGTTCCTCCTGCATCCGGTTACTTTCGGTAATGTCGCTGGATATGGCGACATACCGTTCCGCTTGACCGCCATACCCCATGACAGGGACGATTTTCATATCAGCGGACAGGTGGCTACCATTCTTGTGACGATTAACGATTTTCCCCTGCCAGATTTCGCCGCTTTGTATCCGGGTCCACATGTTCTTGAAAAATGCGACATCGTGTTCGTCACTACCCAGCAAAGAAGGGTTTCTTCCCAGCACTTCCCCAGATTCATAGCCGTTAATCCGTGTAAACGCAGGGTTCACGAATTCGATCGAGCCTTTCTCATCCGTGACATGTACGGATTCCGCCACCGAGTTGATAGCCGCCTGCTGCCAATCCAGTTGGTGATGCACCTCATCAAGCCGTCGCGACAGGCGATCCGCCAGGTAGAGGCCCAACAGGATTGCGATACTGGACGGGATAGCCAGCATCAGATATTTGAAGAACGGGAAAGCCGCAAACGCACCGAAACTCAGCGCCAGAAGCACGGGCCAGACCAGCAGCAATGACACGCCGAGCAGATTGAAACGCCAGGGGAAAATAAAGCTTAGCGGAGTGGCAATAAGTAGCCAGCCCAGCAGGGCAACATACCCATGCGTCAAACCACCGTCCAGTCTGGACATCGCCATCATGAAGATCGTCTGGGTAACCAGAAGCTGACCATACAGCAGCCAGGACAGTTTGGGGGATAACCTGCCGACCAGCACGAAGCCGGGGTAGACCATCATGATCACGCCCATGAGCAGGTGGTAAGGCAGCACATTAACCGCATGCCGTGGGTCAATTTCCAGGCTCCAGAACCACAAACCCCACATCAAAAACACTGCTACAAAACCAAAGGCCGCAGTAAAGCCGCGCAGGCCTTCAAAGCGTTTACGCATGCAGGCGTCTGGCAGGTATCGTTCCTTGCGAGTCAGGTGCTTGAAAGACAAATCAACCCCGGTCTTTCTGGTCATGTTTAAGTTGAATCTGGCGGCGATGGTAGCGGAACAGCGTGCGCGACAGCCACTCATCAACGTCTTCATCCAGAGACGAAAAAATCGCCCGAACAGCGGCACTACTGTCGCTGCCCCTGGCGGCTTTGGCGGGCAGTGTCAATGCGATGGGCAAACCAGCATTCAGATAAAGCGTCAGTAAAATATTTTGCCCGGGTTCAGGGAGGGGGCCAGTTGCCCATTCGACCGAATCGGCGCGCAGGGTGATCTGGTGACAGGGTGGGAGCGTACCACTCTGACGAGTCAACTGCATCAGCAGTACCAGCGAGAGGTCCAGCTTGGCTTCCAGACGTTCCGTGGCCTTGCCGGACAAACTGGTCAGATCCTTGTCCTGCTCGGAAACCTGCGTTTCCAGGACGGCCAGCGCGCGCAGCACCGCCAGTGCCGCATGCATCCACTGGGACACCTGTTCCTCTGTTATGACATCCATGGGTGTCCAGCTCAGCGGCAGTTTCGCCACATGGGACACGCCTTGCGAATATTCAGACTGATTCATGATGCGAGTATAACAAGCGCTTTCCATCCCGCGCCAGAAGGGCAGACCCATAGGCGGCCAGATCAAAACAAGCGCCCTTCTCGTTTGCCCCCTCTCCCGCATGCGGGGGAGGGTTGGGGAGGGGGAAGCGAGTATGCGTAGCCGTTTTCATAGGCATGTCCATCAGCCCTGCACGAATGGCCGTGAATGCAGAATTACATGCGCCGCCGCCAGCACTATAAAGGCACGCCAGCGGTGTCGCCCCCAGCGACTGGATCAGCGCGTACCCATCTCGCTCGATACGAGCCATGCCTTCCAGCAGCCCGTGTAGAAATTGCACATCGCTGTCTGGGCGCGGCGCCAAGCGTGGCGGGTAGTTTGGGTCACTCAGCGGAAATCGCTCGCCCGGCTTATTGAGCGGGTAATAATCCAGCCCGCTGGAATGGCCAGTATCGATCTTTGCGCTCAGGCTCGCCAGCTGTGCATCATCGAAAAATGACCGCAATACGGCGCCGCCACTGTTGGATGCGCCCCCCACCAGCCAGTTATCACCAAAACGATGACTGTAAATACCCGATGGCGAATGATCCACTCGCCCATGGGAAAGCAGCTTGAGCACCAGCGTCGAGCCCAGCGAAGTCACCGCCTCGCCAGGGTGTCTGGCCCCCGCAGCGATAAAGGCGGCGATGCTGTCCGTGGTGCCGATGCGCACCACGCAATCTGACGGTAAGGTGAAATATTGAGCCATGCGGGGCGTGATGGAACCAACCGTTTCACCTGGCTCCAGGATACGGGGCAGCAGGTTTACCCCCGGCAGGGCAGCCATCCAGGCCGGATAGACCAGCCGTTCGGGATCGCCTCCGCTTTTCAGGGCATTGTGATAATCCGTGACGCCGGGTTTTCCGTGCAATTGAAAAGCCAACCAGTCGGCCTGATGCAAAAAATGTTCACAGGAACCTTGCCCGTTTCCCTCTCTCCTTGCTCTCTCCCGGAGGGAGAGATGGACGCTGTCCCGCTGCGCGAGTTCCGTGTTTAGCCACCAAAGCAACTTGGCCAGCCCGGAACTTGCCGCGCTGGCAGGATGGCCAGGAGGTGCAATCGCAGCCAGTGCTTCGGCTTCCTTGAACGCCAGGCTATCGTTGTACATCAAAGGCAGCGACAAGGCTTCGCCATCCCGGTCGCAGGGCAGCATGGTTCCCGACGTTCCATCAACCGCAATCGCCTTGATGGAACGCCGCAGCGCAAATGGGATCAGGGTAATCAGTTCGTACAGCGCCGTGCGCCAAAGCGGTGCTGATTGTTCACTCGGTAGCGCATAAGCGGTTTGAAAGAGTGCTTCGCCATGGTCGTCAATGAGCATGGCGCGCGCGCCGCTGGTGCCGAAATCAATACCGAGGAATGAGTTCATCATAAGATCATCTGGCGAGTCCTACGAGCGGGTATTCGAGTTCGCATCAAAAGAAGCCAGATCCACGCGCGGCACGGGTTCCCAGCCAGATTTGCGATGTTCCGCCACTATATTAGTAAATATCCCGCCCCGCACATAAAACTTGGCTGTCAGGCGCATAAAACGGGGCTCGGTGGCGCCCGCGAGATCGTTCAGAATGCGATTGGTCACGGCCTCGTGGAACGCGCCTTCGTTACGGAAGGACCACATGTAGAGCTTGAGGCTTTTCAGCTCGACGCATTTTTGATCTGGTATGTAATCCAGAATCAGCGTGGCAAAATCCGGCTGGCCGGTTTTTGGGCACAGGCAGGTGAATTCCGGGACTTCCATGTGGATGTGGTAATCCCGTTCCGGGTAAGGGTTGTCGAAGGTTTCGAGGTCTTTGCTGGGCTGGCTGGACATATTGAGCTTCCGGCTGTTCAAAAGAGCGATTATAGCGCGAGGTCTGGCCAAATTCAGCGCGTGCTGCTTATGTCAGATAGATTGTGCCAAGCGAGAAACTGTGCTGGAATAGCATCAAATTCACCGAGGGTCTGCCATCATGGATTTCCGCTTCAAGAGATACCCAAAAACAGCCAGATTTTTTGTGGCCGGTGATGCCCGTGTCGCATAAATATGGCGCTGCACTGGTTTCGGCCTGGTTGTTGGTGGCAGCCTCGCCCTGCCTGAGCGATGAAGCGGATACCGCGAACAGTTCGCGACTTTCCCTGAAAGGCTTTGGCACACTGGGCTTTGCCCGTTCCGATGACGATTCGATCCAGTTCGTGCGCGATCTCACCCAGCCCGATGGCCTGACCCATGGCGGGTCTGGAAAAACCGACTCCATACTTGGCTTGCAAGCCAATCTCAAGTTGACCGAACAAACCGAAGGGGTCATGCAGGTAGTCAGCCGTTATCGCTATGATGGCGCTTTTACGCCTGAAGTCACTTGGGCTTTCCTTCGCCAGGATATTTCGCCGGACATCAGTTTCAGATTCGGTCGTATGGGGACCGAGTTTTACATGCTGGCGGATTCGCGCCTGGTCGGCTACGCCAATCTCACCGTGCGGCCACCGCAGGATTACTACGGCCCATTGGTTCTTGCCTATATTGATGGCGTGGATGTCAGCGCGGCCACGCCTTTAGCCGATGGACTGCTACGCGGCAAGCTCTACGCAGGCATCTCTCCGGAGACAACGCCCTTTGTCAAACCCTTGACGTGGGATCTGGATGGCTCCGCAGTAGTGGGCGGGCATGTGGACTACCTGCGCGGCCCCTGGCAAATTCGCCTGAGTCATGCGCAGATTCGCTTTGAAAATGAATTGCCCACTGATGCACTGATAGAAAGCCAGACTGGCATTCCAAACTTCCTTTCTTATGTTCCCGAATTGTCCGTCGTGGGCAAATGGAGCCGCTTCGACTCCCTCGGCGCAGTCTATGACGATGGGCCTTTGCAACTGCAACTGATGGCGAGCCAGATCCGGCATGAGAGTGCCGCCTATGAAGACAGCAAAGCGGGTTATGCCATCGCAGCCTATCGTCTGAATGATGTGACACCCTACGTAGGTTACTCATACGTGAAATCATCGCCTCAAAGCGTCAATGCCCCCCCCCAATTGGCCGACTTGACCGCCAGTCTGGTGGCCGAGACACATAGCAACCAGCACACGATTTTTTTGGGAGGGCGCTGGGATTTTCAATCCAATCTGGCACTGAAAGCGCAGATTGACTGGATACGGGGCGCGCCGGATTCTGTGTTCCCCTTCCGCGAGGGCAATGGTGTCACTTGGGATGGCAGCATGACTATCTTCAGCATGGCGCTGGATTTTGTGTTTTAACGGTGAAATGACTGGTCGATCTTACTTCCTTGCTTGTTTCGCAATCCTGGCTTTGCTGGCTGCGCCGCCCGCATCGGCCGAGTTGGTCGTGGTTGCCAACGCCAGTAGCGGTGTCGAGCGCCTGAGCCGTGACGAGGTCATCAATATATTTCTGGGGCGATACCGGCAACTCCCTTCCGGCATCGCAGCACTGCCTATCGATCAGCCGTCCGGCTCGCCCGTGAAAGCCCAGTTCTATCGCAAACTGGTCAACAAGGATTTGGCGGAGATTAATACCTATTGGGCGCGTTTGACGTTCTCCGGCAAGACATCGCCGCCTCGCCAGGCGGCCAGTACCGCCGAGGTGCTGGACTGGCTGGCCAGCACGCGTGGAGCCATTGGCTATGTGGAGCGTGAAAAACTGGATGAGCGGGCCAAGGATGAGCGGATCAGAATCGTTCTGGAATTGACCCCCTGAGATGCTCCCACTCTGGAAACATAGCCTGCTTTTCCGGTAACTACTCAGGTAGGAGCAACCAATTGATTTATAACGTAAACGACAAAATCCCACGACTTTTCCAACCGCAAGCAAAAAAATAATATATTTAATAATCAATGTGTTACATATAACACCAATATTGTTCGCTACGAATC
>JAUYFQ010000076.1 GCA_030690895.1 Sulfuricellaceae bacterium | reverse complement strand
TTGCCGCACTCCCGGCAGCGATAGCGTTGCAGCCCATTGGCGTGACCGTGCCGGTTCACGCGTTCAGCCTTGCAGTGCGGGCATGTCGCCATGGCAGCGAAACGTCCCTCGATAATTACGGTGGATGCCGGTTGCGCGTCCAGTGCCGCCAATTCCGCCGCTACAACCTTGCGCTGCATCTGCGTCATATTTCGCAACGCCGCCGTGATTCGGTTCAACTCTGGCTTCCTCATTTCCCACTCCTGGATGTCTCGGCGCAACTGCGCCATGACAACCAGTATTGGCTATGCGTGGCTCACTACGTGAGCTACCAACACGATTTGCGAAAAGAGCCAAGAGAAAACAGCGCAATTAATCTGGATAAATGCAAAATTTCTTTTTGCAGTGGAGATTGTGTCTCATGTGCTGCTTGCGTCAGGCGTGCGATATTGCCAAACTCGGTATGCATGCCAGTGGCGTAAACCAGTGCCTTTGCCTCGCCAGAAATTAGTGAGGTACCGGCATGCAGAATGTCGCGGCGAGACGCCGCCTGCATTTCATGCGTCTCGGCCGAATGTCTTGCCATGGGCTTGGATTCGCCGGTTAGATTGGTCGTGTTAACACGAACCCCGAATGCTTCTATCAAGCGACAATCTGCAGGAACATCATCACCCGCAGCGAGTAATACCACATCGCCCGGAACCAGTTCCACTACGGACAATTGCACTGCCTTGCCATCCCGTAGCGCAGTGGTGTGGCTTGGTAGAAGATTGCGCAAGGCAGACAGCGCTTTTTCGGCCCGATATTCCTGCCAGAAGGAAAATAGCCCATTGATCAGGATAACGCCAAGAATGGCATACCCCAGCGCGGCCATGCCCTGCCCAGGATTCCGCCACTCGGCGATAAATGCCAGCGAGGCTGCCAGCCAGAGAATCAAGGCGAAAAAATGGGTGAATTCCTTGAATAGCCTGCTTGCGAACGATTGCTCCGCTATTTTTTCAATCCGGTTGTCACCATGTCTTGACCGTCGCAGCACCGCTTCGGCCTGGGTCAGGCCCTGCGCACAACTGTTCAGGTGAGCATAGAGTTTTTCAATGGTTTGGCGATGTGAACTCATACTTGCGTCAATTCATCCGAAGATCGATGCCGGTAAAACAGAGCCTAACTGTTTGTGCAGTTTTCACTTTCTTTCGCAATGCGCTTGCGAAATTCTTTGATTTTCTCCTGCAAATTATCCGCTTCGCCATAGTTCAGGAAGTGTGCATAGCGCTGATGGGCGCCAAGTACTTTATGGGCATGTTTGATCGGGCAAAAATATTGTTCGGTGCGTGACGTGATTTCGGTCATATACGCGAGCAGGCCGACAGTGTATGAGCAATACATGCAATCTACTTTTTCGATGATATTCAGGTAGGCCAGGTGCTGGTGATCCATCACGAAGTAGTCGGCGCGTTTTACCCTGCCAATGCCGTAAATGGGGAAACAGCTCATTTGGTACAGGCTGGCGCACAGGTCTAGCAAAATCAGCGGGAAAATCATGCCATAGATGATGGGGGCAGTGAGAAAGTTTTGCGGTCGGACAGTTGTGAGCCAGTGAAACACGCCCGTCTTTACTTTGAGATGCGTCTCCTTGATCGCCTGCTCGAATGTGACTCGCTTGCCTTCGATCGTGTAGCGTAATCGCTCCTCCTGATGTTCAATCGCGACTTGCAATTCCGCTTCGAGTGCGGTGATCTGGTCGAGAATCTGATGAATCCTGCTATTCATGGTGACCCTCTTCTGGTTTGATTTGTCGGCGTGAACCGCCCTTATTTCAGTGGAGTATTATGTCCCTAATTCCATTCCTGCGTTGTCGTGGACCTGATGACTTATTTTCGACCCGAGGCTCATACGGACGATTTCAACTGGCAGCGTCGCCAGATGCTGGAGGAAATTGCTGACGAAGCGGCCGAGACAGCGGCTTATACGGGCCGGAGCGCCTTTTCTCACCGGGTCATGGCCGCCATTGGCAAGGTGGACCGCCGCCTTTTCGTTCCTGATGATCTGCTTAACTTTGCCTACAGAAACCAGCCACTACCGATTGGCAAGGGTCAGACAATCTCACAACCCTACATTGTCGCGCTGATGACCGACCTGCTTGATCTCGATGAAAATGACAGGGTGCTGGAAGTTGGCACCGGCTCCGGTTACCAGACGGCTGTGCTGGCGGAACTGGCTCATCAGGTTTATAGCATCGAGGTCGTTGAACCCCTTGCCGTTCAGGCGCGAACCAGGCTCCAGTCGCTGAACTATGCGAATATTGAACTGAAAGTTGGCAATGGTTGGCACGGCTGGGTTGAACATGCCCCCTATGATGCAATTATCGTTACGGCTGCACCGGAAGTTATCCCTGAGGCACTGATACAACAGCTCAGACTCGGCGGAAAAATCGTCATTCCTCTGGGGCCGACCCATGGCGGCCAGGAACTGGTGTTGGTGGAGAAACAAGCAAATTTGACTCTCGCTTTACGGCACATTCTGCCAGTGAGTTTTGTTCCTTTTACTTCCGACCACTGATTTTGGTTTGCAGTGCGCTTATCCACGGATTGCAGAGGCAACCGGGATCGCAAGGAATTCCAGCAAATTATTTTTTGGCAGGCGTTTCTGCGGATAATTTCTTGGTCGGCGGGGTATTGCTGGCAGCGGGTTTATCCTCTGCTGGTTTTTCCTTCGGGGGAGACGGCGATTTGCTTGCGTCACTAACTGGTTCTGGAATCGGTTTCGCAACCGATACAGGTGCTCCCACTGGTTTTGCTCGGGGGGCGGTAAACGTGCAGGCGTAGTTGAAAATGTATTCGATCGGGCTATCCGGCACGAGCGTGTTGATTATTTCTGCCTCATCAAGCCGGACAGACTTGATTTCAATTCCCTCCGGGCTGTAATAAACCTTCTGGAGCGGTTTGAAAGCTCGGGTTGTGCAGTTTATTGAGGTCAATGTCTGCGAGGACTGATAGAAAAAATCGCCCGGATTGGCCTGCTGTGGCCGGGTATGGGTCGTTCTGTCCCAAATCGTGAGCTTTCTGTCTTTTTTCTGACTGCTTGGCTCACCAGCTTTGTCTCCCTTGCCCGGTTCCATGACTGGTTCTCGTGCTTCCAGCCGGAAGGAATCGTTGTAAGTCAGGCCATGCCAATTCTCGGCCATTCCCCCGGCGGGGAAAAACATCAAAAGCGATAAAACGGAAAGGGGCTTGGTCATTGGGCGTCCACTTGCGTGACAGGCTATTTTTTGGTGCTAATATACCCCAATCCTCCTGGAAAGGCCTCTGTGGTCAAATCAACTGATCTTTCTGACATGTATGGCGTAGCGGAATCCGTCGAGGATTATCGTGGATTGCTGCTCGACCTGCGCGGGAAGATGCTTCAATCCCAATCGCGGGAAGCCGAATATCAGCAACAGATCCAGGAATTGGACCATACCATCGACCAGTTGGTGGATATTGTCGTTCAACGCGAAGCGGCCTGCCACGCGCTGAAGACACTGGTCGAATCCATGGTGCGCGAGGTGGAGACCTGTACCAACCAGGCTCACCACGAGTGGGCCGACCCCAACCTGCGTTCAAACACCTACCAGCATCGCTTCAACGATGAAGTCAAACGTCTCAAGGTCAGGTACGGCAAGGAATAACCCCGAGGGAATTCTAAACCCCCTGGGTTGGGGTGGATATTAGTGAACCGGGTTTTTCAAAAACGTCACTATATTGCTGTCAGGCGCATTTTTTGAACTGCAACTTTGCTCGCCCAACACTTCCATTTCGGCTTCGTGCAGCAGATTGATGACTTCGACGTAGAATTTTTCCTTGACCATCATCAGGGCTGTGCGTCCGCCTTCGTTACGGGCCAGCACATCCACACCGGCATTCAGCAGGACGGAGACAACGCCCGCTTCTCCGCGCCCGGCAGCCAGCATCAAGGGACGGGTTCCATAGACGATCTGGGCTTCGATATCGGCACCCGCATCAACCAGGGCTTGCGCCACGTCCGGGAAGCCGTGATCAACGTCATCGTTGAAGCAGGCCTTCATCAGCGCAGTCCAGTTGTTTGCATCTTTTGCATTCACATCGGCGCCCGCCGTGATCAGCGCCCTGACCAACTCCAGATTACCGGAGGCCGCTGCTTTAATCAGCGGCGTGGCACCAGATTCGTCCTGACTGTTGCAATCGGCGCCAGCATTTAGTAGGGTTTGCGCAAGGGATAAATTGCCGTCGGTAACGGCTTGCAGTAATTCGGCAGACATGAGTTTCTCCACAACCATATTTGTAAACAATCAGCCGCAATTAAATAATAGTTTAATAATTTAGTCAACTATAGCAACAAGAGGAGAAAGCTCATGTCGTCAGATGAAAGCAACATATTGGTGGAGAACCTCACCACTCCCGTCAAGCACGCCAGCATAAAATTGGGCATGGCTCTTGTCGTGGTGGTTGCCGTGCTTGTCGTTATCGCTTTGGGAGCCGGCATGTGGTTTCTGAAGGAACGGGCGGTTGACGAGATGCAGCGCAGCCTGGCGGCAGAAAAAACCCGTTTGGCCAGTGATATGGAAAAACGGGTAGCCCAGGCCACCGCTGCTGCACAAAGGTCTGCGCAGGACAGCGTGACAAATACCCGAAAAATCTGGCTCATGACTATGTCGAAACCATTGCTCTGGGCAATGCGCCAAAGCGTACTGGCCAGTAACATAGGTGAAATCGACGCCTATGTCGTCGAGCTGGTCAGGAACCCGGTTTTTGACCGGATTGTCATGACTTCCCGAGAGGGGATGGTTGTCGTCGCCAGCGACCGCAAGATGCTGGACGTCCCGATCGATGCGGTTTACCCGGCTGCGGTAAAGGATGCGCAGGAACCAGCGGTTCTGAACGGCGAGGGAGGGAAGTTGATTCTGGTCATTCCCATTATGGGCGCAAGCGAAAAACTGGGCATTTTTGCGATGACTTATGATCCAGCCGCACCGCCGAAACCGGCGCCGGTTCCCACGCCGGCAAGCACTGATCCGATCGTGCCGCCTGCAGCCCCTGGCTTGGTACCTGTCCAATAAGCATGATCCGCATCACTACACGCCTCTCGCTGGACGAAAGCGAAATCGACCTGCAGTTCATCCGCGCTTCCGGGCCGGGTGGCCAGAACGTTAACAAGGTCGCCACTGCGGTGCAACTGCGCTTCAACGTGGTCGGCTCGCCCTCGCTGCCGGAGGGCGTGCGGGCGCGTCTGATGAAACTGGCCGGCAGCCGTTTGACAACGGGCGGGGAGTTGATAATCGAAGCCAAACGCTTCCGAACCCAGGAGCGCAACCGTCAGGACGCCATCGGCAGACTGGTGGAACTGATACGCAAAGCCTGCGAGCCGCCCAAGCCGCGCATCGCCACCAAACCGACGCTGGCCTCGAAAAAAAGGCGGCTGGAAGGCAAAAAACAGCGCAGCGAGATCAAACGCGGGCGCGGTTCGGTGAGCGAGTAAAGCATCCGGCTGCGCGGCGGCATCGCCATCATCCGGTCCGGCAACTGCCGTGACACGGCAGCGGCAGCCCCAGCCATTGGGCGGGAAATGGGTTTTCCAGAAAGGGTAGTCATGCGACAGGGTCAAACCACTGTCTCCCCAGGCCTTGTGGTGCGGGTGGGGAGATGGCACCGAGTCGTTATGGAAGTAACGCCAGTAAGGCCGAATCTTGGGCAGGTCGGGGTGATTGAGTTGCTGCCAGCGCCCGGCGGATCCGGTGATCATGCCGTCTCCACCGCCTTCGGATACAGCCGAAGCAGAGGCGACGCGCCACCGCGCTGCATCGCGCTATCTGTGGGCCATGTTGCTGGCGCGCATCTATGAAGCCTGTCCGATTTGTCATGCTCCGAAGCGGATCATCGCCTTCATCAACGACGCCAACACCGTGTGGAAGATTCTGGCTAACCTCGGAGAATCAACCCTGCCGCCAAAAATTGCCCCAGCGCGTGGGCCGCCTCTATGGGATGCCGTGGCGGACTTCAGGCAGGGGGAAACGATCCTCGATGGGATACGTTGGCACAATCTGAACCGGAGTTCGAGTTCGATCAGCGTGTCGCTTGGTGACGAGTGATTTTTACCTCGCACTAGGCGTGCTTGTGCTTTTGGTTTGAAGTGTGTGCGGTTTTCGGCGTTGACGCGACAAAATCTTGTCGTTTCGCGTTGGAATGGAGCGGAATATGGATTATTTCGGGGGATTTTAAGGAAAAAACTGGCGTAAATTGGTGTTGACCGATGGAGCGGGGCAGAGATACTTTGACTTGTGCGGTTGAATTTCCTATCCTTGATACTGAAGATTCCGGCATGGTGGCGCGAAATTCGGCCAAGGAAGGTAAGGGCAAGCATTTGAGCGGTTTTTTTCCGGTGCCAGACGTGCCACAGCCTGCCCGCGTCGGGCAATCACAATCTCCTCGCCAGCCTCCACCCGATTCAGCAACTCGCTTAAACGAGCCTTGGCCTCCGCTATGCTGACAGTTTGCATGGCAGTCTCCTGATGGTTATCGATATGGTCATCATTGCATGTAGATGGGCTGCTGCTTGCTGTCAGGCTGGATGTGGCGTTTAATCCTTTCGACATAAATTTTGACTCTTGGAATTCATACGTTGATCTTTTCATTTTTGGCAAATATTAATGGAAAGACCACGATTTTTGCAGGACTCGGTTGCTCGCACGAGGAAAACCGCTGCTTTCTGTTACCTGCTGTTGTTCGGGGTGAGAAAGACTGTCGATGAGTAAAGAAAAGGGCTTCGCACCGCGCTGCTTGTGCCTTGATCTGGAAGTCGATCCCGGCGACAAGCGCATACTCAAGATCGGCGCGCTGCGGCCAGATAGTGGTGCTTTCCGTCATTTCGAGGGCCGCTTCGATCTTGCCGCAGCACTTGGCGAACTGGATCGTCTGGCTGTCGGCTCTAGCTACATTCTCGGCCACAATGTCATTCGCCATGATCTGAATCTTCTCAAGGCCGTGGCGCCAGGGCTCAAACTCCTCGAATTGCCGGTGGTGGATACCCTAGAGCTTTCGCCGCTGGCCTTTCCCCGCAATCCGTACCACCACCTGGTCAAGGATTATCGGCTGCTCAAGCTGGCGGTCAATGACCCACTGGCGGACGCGCAACGAACCGTTGAGCTGTTTCGCGACCAACGAGACGCCTTGCAACAGGAGGCGCCGGAGGTGCTTCGCGCCTACCATCACTTGCTTGCACCGGAAGAGGCCAATTCCGGCCTCAACAACTTCTTCATGACCTTGACCAAGGTGGCGCGGCCAGGACGGGACGAAGCCGTTGTGATGCTGCGCCAGACCCTGGATGGCCGCGTATGCCGCTTGCGTCTGGCTCGATTGCTGACCGAAGACCTCAATGATGCTGCGCTACGTCCGGCTATCGCCTATGTGCTGGCCTGGCTACGAGTGGCAGGGGAAAACTCGGTCATGCCGCCGTGGGTGCGAATGGCTTATCCCGATATCGTGCCGCTGGTGCGTGAATTGCGTGCAACGCCCTGCAGCGACGCCGAGTGCACTTGGTGTCGCGAGAACCACGATCCGCGACGTTGGTTGAAGTGCTGGTTTGGTTACGATGATTTCCGGCGCGATGACGCGGGCCATTCGCTGCAGGAAGACATTGTTTGTGCCGGCACTGCGGGCCGCTCCTTACTGGGTATCCTGCCGACTGGCGGCGGAAAATCTCTGTGCTACCAGTTGCCGGCCTTGATGCGTTATGTGCAGACAGGGGCTCTGACCATTGTAATTTCCCCGCTACAGGCGCTGATGAAGGATCAGGTGGATACCTTGCTGCGACGGGGCGTCACCGCCGCAGCAACGCTGAACGGCTTGCTGTCTTTCCCCGAGCGCAAGCAGGTGATGGACGGCATCCGCCTGGGCGATGTCGGCATCTTGCTGGTGTCGCCAGAGCAGGTGCGCAACAGGGGCTTCCGTGAGGTGATCAAGTATCGCGAAATCGCCGCCTGGGTCTTCGACGAGGCGCATTGTTTGTCCAAGTGGGGGCACGATTTCAGACCGGACTACCTCTATGTCTCCCGCTTCATGCGGGAACTCCATGGCGAGACGATTCCGTCGGTAACGTGCCTCACGGCCACCGCCAAGCCGGATGTGATTGACGATATCGTCAATCATTTTCGGCTGCGGCTGGACTTGACGCTCGAATCCCATCTGGGCACAACCGAGCGCGACAACCTGAGCTTCTCCATTGTGCCAACGAGGGAGGAGGCCAAGCTGGCGCAGATTCACCGTCTGCTGGCAGATCAATTTGGCGATCCCGCCGAAGGAAAGACAATAGATCGCCTGAGCGAAGGCGGCGCCATCGTCTATTGCTCAACGCGCAAGCATACCGAAGATGTCGCCGAGTATCTGGCCCGGATGGGCTGGCCAGTGGCGGCCTATCATGCCGGCTTGTCGCCCGATATCAAGAAGGAACGCCAACAGGACTTCATTGCCGGCCAGATGAAAATCATTATTGCCACCAATGCCTTCGGCATGGGCATCGACAAGCCGGATGTGCGGCTGGTGGTTCACGCCGATATTCCCGGTTCGCTGGAGAACTACATTCAGGAAGCGGGCCGGGCCGGGCGCGACCAAGAGGCCGCGCGCTGTGTCCTGTTCTATGACGAGAAGGATGCCGAGCGGCAATTCGGCATGACCATGAACAGCCGGCTGACGCCGAAGGATATCCAGAACCTGCTTCACGCCCTGCGTCGTCGCCCGGCGGACAAGGAGGGCAACGTGGTTATGACGGTGGGCGAATTACTGGCGACCGAGAATCTGGAGCTGGATTTCGACCCCGCCGACAATGGCCGGGATACGCGCGTTAAAACTGCCGTGGCCTGGATGGAAAATGCTGCCTTGCTGGAGCGCAACGAGAATCGCACCCAGGTTTTTCCCGCATCGCTGCGGTTCAAGCATCTGGATGAAGCGCGGCAAAAACTGGCAGCGGTCAGCTATTCCGCCGAACGGCAAAAGCAATTGCTGGAATTGTTGCGAGCCATTCTCCAAGCCGACCCGACAGAGGGCCTATCGACCGATGATCTGGCGTTGGCGGCGGGCATGTCGTCGACGGAAGTCAGTCGGGCGCTGCATGATCTGGAAACGATGGGATTGCTGGAGAACGACAGTCGCATCGTTGCCTATCTGCGTGTTGGTGTGCCTGGGGCCTCGGTGCCGACCTTGACGGCTCTGGATCGACTGGAGTCGGCTTTGCTTGCATTGCTGCGTGAATCCGCACCGGATGCAGGGGCAGCGGCTGAACCCGTTCTGCTCAACTTGTCGGCACTGACGCAACGATTGAAGGACGATGGCTTCGCTGACGTTCTCCCAGAACGCATCAGCAAATTGCTGGAAACGCTACGCCAGGACGGTCGGGAACTGCCGGGTGGGCGCGGCAGCTTGGGCCTGCGTCGGCTGGATCGACAGACTTATCGGGTGGCCGTGCAGAGAGAATGGGCCGAGCTTGAGGCGCTGTCGCGCTTGCGCCGCGCCTGTGCCCAGCGGGTGCTGACGGCCTTTCTGGCGCGTTTGCCACAAGGCGCACGCGGCAAGGATCTGGAGGCTGACCTAACCCTGGGACAGGTCGGTCGGGCACTGAAGGGTGATCTCGCCATTGCCGCCGAATTGCGTGATGTGCCGGCTGCCGTGCAGGCGGCGCTGCTCTATCTGCATGAGCAGGGAGTCATGACGCTGGCGCAGGGATTGTCAATATTCCGTTCAGCCATGACGCTGCGGCTCTATCCGGAGGAGAAGAAGCGCGGTTTTGCAGCCCACGATTATCAGCCCCTGGCGGATTACTACGCCCAACGGGTGAGCCAGATTCACGTCATGATCCGCTATGCGGAAATCGGCCTGGGCAAAGTCGCCGAGGCGCTGAAGTTGGTGAGTGACTATTTCACCCTGAGTGAGGAAGCCTTCCTTGCCCGCTACTTCCCTCATCGCAAGGAAATGTTGGAACGGGCGACCACCGAGGCCTCCTGGCACCGAATCAGCGATGGACTGTCGCCGCTGCAAAAGCGCATCGTTACCGAGAAACGTCCCGCGAATCGGCTGGTACTGGCTGGCCCCGGTTCTGGCAAAACCCGGCTGATCGTTCATCGGGTGGCTTTTCTGGTGCGGGTTCTGCGGGAGCGGCCCGAAAGCATTTTGGTGGTGACCTTCAACCGTCATGCGGCGCTGGCAGTGCGGCGACGCTTGCGGGAACTGATCGGCAGCGATGCCTTCGGCGTGGCGGTGCATACCTATCACGGCTTGGCGCTGCGCCTTACGGGAACCTCGCTGGTCAACCGCGACCCCGACCTGCCGCTTGATAAAGCGTTTTTCGAGCAAATGCTCGTTGATGCCACCCGCCTCCTCAAAGGCGAAACGGCGGCGGACTGGGAAACGCCCGATACCCTGCGTGATCGATTGCTGGCTGGCTCGCGCTGGCTGCTGGTGGACGAATACCAGGACATCAACGGACCGCAGTACGAATTCCTCTCCGCGCTGGCCGGACGCACGTTGCAGGACAAGGAACGCAAGCTGAACCTGCTGGCAGTGGGCGATGACGACCAGAATATCTACGAATTCACTGGCGCCCAAGTGGAGTTTATCCGCCGATTCGAGCAGGACTATGAAGCAAAGGCAGATTTCCTGGTGGAGAACTTTCGTTCTACCGCCAACATCATTACCGCCGCCAATGCCCTGATAGGCGGGCATCCAGGGCGGCTCAAGGTGCAGCACCCATTGCCATCAATGCCGCTCGACGCAAGGAAGCACCGGGAGGCGTGTGGGCACAACGCGATGCGGCGGTCAGTGAAGGGCGAGTACAAGTACTGAATACCGGGGCCGATTACCGGATGCAGAGCTGGCTTGCGCTTCAGGAACTGCGCCGGCTGGCCGATCTGGATGCGGGCTGGGACTGGTCGCGTGTGGCGGTGATTGCCAAGGAGTGGAAAGTGCTGGAGCCGGTGCGGGCGGGTTGCGAGTTACTGCATATTCCTTGCCACTTCGCGGGACACCGTAACAATGCGCCACCGACTCGGCGCTTGCGCGAGGTGGTACGCTTTCTGCGCCTGCTGGATGAGCGCAGGGGCGAACTCATGCCGCTGCCGCAACTGCAAGCGCTGGTTGCCGATCTGCGTGGCGATGAAGCCGATTCGCCGGGCAACAGGCTGGTCATGGAATTTCTGGAGGATTTTGGTTCGGCGGTTGGCGAGGGGGCGCAACCGATTGCGGTGATGCTGGATGCCGCTTATGAATTTCTGGCCGAGGCTGACCGGCGGTCTGGAGATGGCATGTGCCTCACCACTGCCCACGGCGCCAAGGGACTCGAGTTCGATCATGTCGTGGTGCTCGATGGGGGGTGGCGTACAAACGGACCGGAGGCCCTGGCTGAGCGCCGCCTCTATTACGTAGCGATGACCCGTGCGCGCCAGACGCTAGCGCTGTGCCGAATGAAGGGTAAGTCTTTCGCGGATGAACTAGCCAGCTTGCCTGCCGTGCTGGCTCGTTCGCCGGTTCTCATGGGCCAGCTGCCAGCGGGTTTGTCGCGACGTTTCGAGTTGCTCGTTCTGCGCGAGGTGGATATTGGTTTCACTGGGCGCAGCAGGGATGCAACGGTTCGGCGGGCGATTGCGGAGTTGAAAATTGGTGATGAACTGGTGATCGATCCTCTGTCAGAGAAGCAGTGCTGGGCTATTCGAACCATGGCAGGCCAAATGGTCGGTCGTACTGCTAAATTTTACGCGCCGCCCGCTGGGCGGACCGTCACTGCACGCGTTGCGGCTATTTGCGTCTGGCGATTGCAGGACGTCAAAACAGAATGGCAGTCGCGCATGGCACTTGCAGAGTGGGAGGTGGTGTTGCCTGAACTGGTGGTTGAGCTGGAGGGTTGAAGACAACAAGCCAAAACAATCGGGGACGTAGCCAAATTAATCAGAAATTGACACCTCTGCGGCTGCGGGCGGGTCAGGTTGGAAGCTCGGGGTCACCCATTAGCCCCCCATAGTCAATAGTGCGCAAAAAACACTCGCAACTAACCGCGATAAAAACCACTCCCTGCCAGCCATCGCATACGTTCCCATAAAATAACTTCGCGCCCTTTGCTTCACAGTGTGGTTGCGTGAATCGCACCAGTCACCCATATGGATCAAGCGAAAGCATGTGACCCTGTTTCGCCCTGGCAGCGCAGCTGCCCCAGAAGCATCTCGGTACCGTCTTGCGTCCAAATGTTGGGCAGATCTGTGGCTACCGTAAACGGTTCCAACCCCTTGTGGCTCGCAATCCGGGCGATTCATTTTCTGCAAACGTTTTTGTGATGGCAAACGATCCGTGTCCAATCAGGTCTGGTGGCTCGTTGTCCAACCCCATGTCTGGCTCACTGACCGTTGCCAACCCTTCAGGTGAAGCAGCGCTCCACCGAAAACACCTCTCCCGTCTTCAACATATGAAAGCAAGCCCGCGCCAGCTTGTGCGCCACTGCCTTGATGGCGATGACCGCATTACGTTTGGCTTTCTTGCGCTGATAAAACCGTTTGGCGGCCTCACAGTACCGTATCGCAAAATTGGCGGCTTCCACATAGGCCCACGCCAGATAGCGATTGCCGTTCTTGGTATTGCCTTCGCCTTTCTTTTTACCGTTCGATTCATGGACACTGCCCACGCAGCGGCAATAGGATGCGTAGTTTCCAACGTCAGCGAAGCGCTCTATGCTGCCGGTTTCCAATAAAATCACCGTGGCAAGCACATCGCCAATCCCTGCCACGCTTTTGAGTAACAGGAATGCGGGGTTGCTACGGCAATATTTTGCCAGCGCTTTCTCTATTCCGTCGACCTGCGTTTGCACCGCTTGCATGACGGCCAGGTTGGCCTTTATGCATAGCGATTCCATGGCGCCGAGCCCGATATTGTCGATGTCTGTTGCTGACAGTTTTTTGATGTTATTGCTGCTGATATGTACGCCTGTTTGTTGGTCGAAGCAGGTTTCTATCGACAGGATTTGTGTGGTGCGTTGCTGTACCAGCTGCATCCGCTTGCGGGCCAGATCACGCACCGCACGCATGGGCTTGGGCATGATATGTCCTTCTGGCAGCAGCCCTAATCGGAGTATATGTGCCAGATGGCGCGCATCCGATTCGTCACCACGGTGCTTGAGCCCATCGTATTGTTTGATCGCGGTGGTGTTGGCCAGATGCACCGAATAACCCGCTTCCTGCAAACCATCTACCAGCCAGTACCAATTGAAAGTGGATTCCACCACAACGCCAAATAAGTCGGATTGATACGAGCCCAGCGCGGCGCGTATTTCTTCCAGATTGTTGGGATGTCGTTTGGAATACAGCACTTTATCGTTCTCGTCAGAAATCACCACAACGCTGTTGTTTGAATGTAGGTCTATGCCGCAAAATAACATGTCGCTCTCCTTAGGTTAAAGTTTGGTTCGCACCTTAACTTTAACTCCTCAGCTTCCGCTGAGGGAGGGGGCGGCTAGATGATTATCAGGTCTAGCTAAGTAGCATGTTCTCGATGACCAAAGGAGGCTGGCTGTCCCATTTTCGGTCCCGTTTTCAAAGAACTGCCTTTCATGCAAGGTCAGTGAAAGCGCACGCTACCACCAATCAGATTGACTTGTTTTACACCATGCTGGTAGCCTTGGACAAGAAAGTGAGAAGGGTGCAAAAATAAATGCGATTTGCGAGAAGTATTCTGATTGGGGTAGCTGATCAAACTAAAACGACGCGCTCCGTTTATCCCGGACAGCGTCGTTTTTTGCATTAACTCGCCTTATCCGGCACGTTCTGCCAGTCGCCGCCCAGCGCCTTGAACAGGTCAACGGCGGCAGCCAGTCGGTACTGGTGACTTGCCAAAAATAGCAATTGTGCGGTGTTCAGTGTGCGCTGGGTGTCGAGCAGGTCCATATAGCTGGAATAGCCGCTTTCATAGCGCGTCAGTGCCAGATCAAGCGCACGTTTCGAGGCGGCGATCTGTGTGAATTCCGGGCGTTTTTGCAAATCGCCGATGAAAGCCTGGGTAATTTCGTTGAGCTTTTTGGGATCGCCGTCGATGCGGTTCTGCAGGTACACCTCGAAGCCGCCAGCAGTGCCCAGACCCATGATAGGCGGTGGATTGAAGACCAGCGCCATGCCGTCCGGCTGCATCATCCATGAACTTGCCGGCCAGATCCTGCGCCTTAGCTTGGCGCTCGCTCCAGTCCTTGAGCGGGATGAAGATCGTGCCGGCGTTGGGCTTGTTGCCGCCGCCGATCAGGTCAAAGCCGGAAACGACGAAGGTATGCTTGACTGCCGGGTCGCTGGCGATCATCTGGCGTACGCCTTCACCGGTGCTGGCGGTGCGCTTGAGCGTCGCGCCATCCGGCAGCATCAGCGCCGAGATCAGGTAGCCCTGATCCTCCGAGGGTACGAAGCTGCCGGGGATGATGCGGAAGAAAGCAACGGTCGATGCGATAACCAGGGCAAAAATGACGCCGCCGATGATGCCGTGCTTCAGCGTCAGGCCGACCGTGCGGGTGTAGGAGCGGGTGAAGCGCGCGAACAGGCGGTTGAAGGGCTTGAAAATGGCGTGCTCGGTATGTTGTGCCTTGAGCAGCAAGGCGCAGAGGGCAGGGGTGAGTGTCAGCGCCACGACACCGGATAGCACGACCGCGACAGCCACGGTGACGGCGAACTGCTTGTAAAGCTGGCCGGCAATGCCGCCAAGGAAGGCAACCGGGATAAACACCGCGCAGAGCACCAGCACGATGGCAACCAGCGCGCCTTGCACCTGCTGCATGGCCTTGATCGCGGCATCGCGCGGCGACAGCTTTTCCTCGGCCATCAGGCGCTCGACGTTTTCCAGCACGACGATGGCGTCATCGACCACGATACCGATGGCGAGCACCATCGCGAACAGCGTCAGCGTGTTGATCGAGAAGCCGAACAGCCAGAGACCGGCGAAGGTGCCGATCAGCGAAATCGGCACGGCGACCATCGGGATCAGCATCGCGCGCCAGCTTTGCAGGAACAGGTATCCGGACTTTCAGTCCGTAATTCAAACCCACCGGCTTTAGCCGGTGGTTGTTTACTGCTTCCGTCCCAAATTGGCATTACATCCCGTTTTTCTTCAACCACGCTTGCATGCGTTTCCACCCATCATCGGCCACATCCTTGCGATAGCTGGGGCGGTAGTCGGCGTGGAAGGCGTGGGGCGCATCGGGATAGACATGAATCTCGGATTTGCCGCCAGCCAGCTTGATTGCTTCGCGCATATCTTCCACATCGTCCAGCGGGATTCCCTGATCCTGGCCGCCATACAAGCCCAAAACCGGCGCTTTCAGCGCCGCTGCCAGATCGACTGGCTGCTTTGGCGCCAGCGTGTTGACCACGCCATTCAAGCGGCCATACCAGGCCACGCCAGCCTTGAGCCGTGGGTTGTGCGCGGCGTAAAGCCAGGTAATGCGCCCACCCCAGCAGAAACCGGTAATCGCCATGCGCGAGGTATTCCCAGCATGCGCCTTGGCCCATGTTTCGCAGGCATCCAGGTCGCTCATGACCTGGGCATCAGGGACTTTGGCGACGATGGTGTCCAGAATCTCCTGAATGCCGGTAATTTTGCGCGGGTCGCCCTGACGTGCAAACAGTTCAGGGGCAATCGCCAGATAGCCGAGTTTGGCCAGTCTCCGGCAGGTATCGGCAATATATTCATGGACGCCAAAAATTTCCGAGACGACAAGCACGACCGGAAAATTGCTACCCTTGGCAGGCTGTGCGCGATAGGCGACCATTTCGCCATCACTCACGGGAACCTTGATTTCTCCCGCAACAAGGCCGACGGCGGCGGTTTTGATGACGGTTTGCGCCATGATTGGCTGGGTGGCAAGCGCGAATCCGGCACCCAACATGGTGACAACGAAACTGCGGCGGGTGAACGATACGCTGGGCACCAGGCTGTCGAATTCAGGGTTATTGGAACGGGGTGCTGTTTTGCTCATATTGTGAGCTTCCCCCGAAAAATAGTCTTCCAACGGTGACGTAAAATATCACTCAAACTGGAAAGGAAGACAATGAAGATGCCGAAGCAGGAATACACCGCAGAGTTCAAGGAACTGGCGGTTAAGCGAATCAAGGAAGGGCTCA
>JAUYFQ010000052.1 GCA_030690895.1 Sulfuricellaceae bacterium | reverse complement strand
ACCCATATTGGCGCTCTCCGGCGGCAACAACCGTGCCACCACTCTGTTCCTGAATGCTTCTCCGTACCGTGCCATGTTTCATCCTTATCGCCCCCAAGTTCAAGATCATATCGGGGCGACAACTATTCTGACGCGGGGGGCACCCCAAGCTTCGTGCGAACAGTCAAAAAACTGCATCGCCAACAAAAGGCCGATCTTGATGGAGCCGTGAAAATTATTGCCGACAGCCCAGAAATAGGCGAGGCAAAGGTGGGTGATCTGGTAGGTATCCGGGTCTACAAGTTTCAGATGAACAACCAGTTACGCCTGCTGGCCTATCGCATACTGGATGAAGACGCTATCAAGCTGCTGATGTTGGGGCCACACGAGAATTTTTATAGCGATCTCAAGCGGCAGGAAAACTGACCTACCGCCGGTCGTGAAGTTTCCATGGGAAGGGTTTTTACCGCACCACCATCAAAATGGCCACATCATCTTGATGTTTTTGTGGTGTTAAAAAACATGGTCTTCCCCAATGCCATTTTGCGTTCAACTAAAGTACATGATTGCAAGACTTGACCCTGCACACGCTCGGCTTTATCGGGGGTGACTTAATTTGTTTCAATGTTCACATATTTCATTCTCATACCGCCAGCGCCCTCCGCTATCTAGGCAGCTATCAATTCTTAATTCCACCCTTAACCATAATGCTCCGCCGACAACCAGGACAACCAGCGCCAAGAGAAGCAAGATAAGGATCGTTTTGCGCTTCATCATGTAGCCCTTTCAGTACGTTGAAGGCAAGCCGCAAAGCCGCAGTGTCAGGTCTTGCAATCACGCACAAAAGCCTACGCCCCCAACCCCCGCACCCATCTCGCATACACACCACGCGCAACAATCTGCATATTACCCAGATTGGCCTGAATTCTGCGCTGTATATCCTCGCTGCTCTGCACGCCAGGACTGTCTATGGCGGCCTGGATTTCGCCTGCGCCGATTTCGCACCATTCCCTTATCATTTCGTCTGTCATTTCGATATGGCATTGCATGGCCAGGCTGTTGCCGATGGTGAAGGCCTGATTGGGGCAATGCTGGCTGGAGAGGATATTGGTTGCGCCGGGCGGAATGGAGAAGGTTTCGCCGTGCCAGTGGAAGGCGGTGAAGCAGGTCAGGTCGCCAAACCAGTTGCCCGCTTGTGGGGCGGAGCCAATGCTGACTTCCCCCCAGCCGATTTCCTTGACCGGGTTGCGCGTGATGGCTCCGCCCAAGGCTTTTGCCATCAACTGGCCGCCGAGACAATGTCCCAGAACGGGGATGTTTTCCGCCACGGCCTGGCGGATCAGATCCAGGGTCGGCGCTATCCAGGGCAGATCGTCGTTCACGCTCATCGGGCCGCCCATGAATGCCAGACCTGACCAGTCTTGTGCGTTCAGCGCCGTTAAGTCGCCTTCATCGCGCTTGAAAAGCTGCCAGGGAATGCCTTGTTCGTCCAGGTATGTGGCAAAATACCCTGGCCCCTCGCTGCCTGCATGCCGAAAAATCGCGACTGGTTTCATTCTGGAGACCCCTTACCCATGAAAAAATCGTATTTTAGCCTGAGTTTCGCGGTAATTGGCCTCGTCCTGAGTCTGCCTGCCCATGCGACCCGAGTCAGCATTGTGGCGCTGTTCAACGGGAAGGCCATGGTAACAATCAACAGCGGCAGCCCGAAAATGTTGAATGAGGGCGACAAGACGCCAGAGGGTGTCCGTTTGATTAGCGCCGATTCAAACAGGGCGGTGCTGGAAATTGACGGAAAGAGGGAAACGCTGGAATTGGGGCAGGGCGTTTCGACGGGTGGCGTTCAGGCGTCCAGCGGCAACGCCAGCGTGACGCTTACGGCGGATGCGCAGGGGCATTTTGTGGTTATGGGTGCGATCAATGGCAAGCCGGTTCGGCTCGTGGTGGACACGGGCGCGACCATGATCGCCATGAGTGCGGATGAGGCCAAACGACTGGGAATTCGCTACGAGCAAGGCGCCAAGGGATTTGCTTCAACGGCCAATGGCGTGACGCCGGTATTCAAGGTGACACTGGATACCGTCAAGGTCGGCGATATTACCCTGCATGGGGTAGATGCGATGGTCAATCCACAGCCGCTCCCCGTCATTCTGCTGGGGAACAGTTTTCTCAACCGGGTGAACATGAATCGGGAGGGAAATTTGATGGTGATGACCAAACGGTTTTGACACCACCCAAGTACTGCGAACCAATCACTTCGAGCGAGTTTTATCCATTTCGATCAGCGCATAGGCCGAGTGATTGTGAATCGACTCAAAATTCTCTGATTCGACAATGTAGGCGTCGATACGCTTGTCGGCATTGAAAACCGCCGCCACGTCACGCACCATGTCTTCGACAAATTTCGGATTGTCATAGGCACGCTCGGTGACGTATTTCTCATCCGTCCGCTTGAGCAGACCATAAAGTTCACATGAGGCCTGGTCTTCCACCATGCGCACGATGTCCTCGATCCACACCATTTCATTGGTGCGCACGGTGACAGTGACATGCGAGCGCTGGTTATGCGCGCCATAGTCGGAAATCTTTTTGGAACAGGGGCACAGACTGGTCACCGGCACCACGACCTTGGTGGTCTGGCGGTAAGTTCCCTTGTCGATGTCGCCGACGAAAGAAACTTCGTAGTCCATCAGGCTATGCACGCCAGAAACCGGCGCTTTCTTGTTGATGAAATAGGGAAACGTCATTTCCACATGACCGGAATCGGCTTCCAGGCGCAGCACCATTTCGCGCATCATGGTTTCAAAATTCTCGGCCGAGATCTCGCGCTCATTGCTGTTCAGAATCTCCAGAAAGCGCGACATGTGCGTGCCCTTGAAGTTATGCGGCAGGTACACATACATGTTGAACATGGCGATGGTGTGCTGATAGCCCTCGCTCTTGTCGGCAACCTTGACGGGGTGGCGGACGGACTTGATGCCTACCTTGTCGATTGCCAACTGGCGAATATCGTGAGAAGACTGGACATCCGCTATTTCACAGACCGCTTCGGCGTCATTACAGGTGCTGACATTACAGGTGCTCATGAATCTTTTCCTTGAATTCAGTTGTCAGGTATCAGCTATCAGGTATCAGCTATCAGTCGGTTGACGATGCTTTGCATCGGTATATTCAACCCGGCAAAGCCGGACAACCCACTGATAGCTGATGGCTGACAACTGAGAGCTTAAGTGCATTTAGACTAAGTTTAACCGTTTTCAATACCCTAGTAAACTAATCAGGTAATATTTTTCTGATTGACCCAAGCAGTCCATCGGCATCCAGGCCGCATTGCGCCAGCAACAGCGCCGGGTCGCCATGCTCGATAAAGCTATCCGGCAAGCCCAGGTGCAGCATCCGGACGGGAAGCCCTGCATTGTTCACAAACTCGGCCACGGCACTGCCTGCCCCGCCCATCAGCGCGTTTTCTTCCACCGTCACCAGCACGGCGTGGGTCTGGGCAAGCTCGCGAATCAGGTCTTCATCCAGTGGCTTGACGAAACGCATGTCGGCTACGCTGGCATTGAGCGATTCGGCGGCTTTCAATGCGGGTGCGAGCATGCTGCCGAAAGCCAGAATGGCCACTTTCTCGCCTCGGCGACAGAGCACGCCTTTTCCGATCGGCAGGGCGTGCATTTCAGCCTGGACGGCGGTGCCGCGCCCGATTCCGCGCGGGTAGCGGACCGCGCTAGGCTGATCGAGCCCAAAAGCAGTGAACAGCATCTGACGACATTCGTTCTCGTCGCTCGGCGCCATCACGACCATATTGGGTATGCAGCGCAGGAATGAGTAATCGAAGCTGCCGGCGTGAGTCGGCCCATCAGCGCCGACCAGTCCGGCGCGATCGATGGCGAACACCACGGGCAGGTTTTGCAGGGCGACATCGTGAACCAGTTGATCATAGGCGCGCTGCAGGAAGGTGGAGTAAATCGCCACCACCGGCTTGAGGCCTTCACTGGCCATCCCGGCGGCGAAGGTCACGGCATGCTGTTCGGCGATACCAACATCAAAATAGCGATCCGGAAAATCTTCTGAAAACCGCACCATGCCCGAACCTTCGCGCATGGCGGGGGTAATCCCGACCAGGCGCGTATCCAGTGCCGCCATGTCGCACAACCAGTCGCCAAACACCTCGGTATAGCTTGGATGCCCGCTCGCCTTGCGATCCAGCACACCATCCTCCGGGTCGAACCTGACCACACCGTGATAGCGGCAGGGATCATCTTCCGCCAGCTTGAAGCCCTTGCCCTTCTGGGTCACCACATGCAGGAACTGCGGGCCTTCCAGTTGCTTGATATTTTTCAGGGTGGCCACCAGCACGTCCAGGTCATGTCCGTCGATCGGGCCGATATAGTTGAAGCCGAATTCCTCGAACAGCGTGCCGGGAATCACCATCCCCTTCATGTGTTCTTCAGCGCGCTTGGCCAGTTCCAGAATGGGCGGCGCGACCGACAGCATCTTTTCGCTGGCCTTGCGAGCGGCGGCGTAAAAACGGCCCGACATCAGTTTGGCCAGATAGTTGTTGAGTGCCCCGACATTGGGCGAAATCGACATGTCGTTATCGTTCAGGACTACCAGCAGGTTGGCATCCATGGTGCCAGCGTTGTTGAGCGCCTCGAACGCCATGCCGGCGGTCATGGCGCCATCGCCGATGATCGCCACGGCGCGGCGGCTCGATCCTGTGTGCCGTGCAGCGGCGGCCATGCCCAGTGCGGCGCTGATCGAGGTGCTGGAGTGCCCGGCGCCGAATGCGTCATAAACGCTTTCATCGCGGCGGGGAAAACCGGCAATGCCGCCAAACTGGCGCAGGCTTTGCATCGCCTCGCGGCGACCAGTGAGTATCTTGTGCGGATAAGTCTGATGCCCAACATCCCACACCAGGCGGTCATCAGGGGTATTGAATACATAGTGCAGGGCAATGGAAAGCTCGACCGTGCCCAGATTGGAAGCCAGGTGCCCCCCCGTGCGCGATACGCTCTCGATCAGGAAAGCCCGCAATTCCTTCGCGAGCTGTGGCAATTGCTTTCTATCAAGCGTGCGCAACTGCTCGGGGAGGTCGATGGTCTCAAGCAATTCATACATCAGGAATGGCGTCTCAGAATGAAATCCGCCAGCTGCACCAGCCTTCTGCCCCGGTCTCCCAAATCAATCAGCGCCGACAACGCGTTCTGGTGCAACTCTTCGGCCAGTTGACGCGCCGCGCCCAGACCCAGCGTGCTGACGTAGGTCGGCTTGTTGCTGTCGGCGTCCTTGCCTGCCGTTTTGCCCAGCGTAGCGGTACTGGATTCGACATCCAGAATGTCGTCCACCACCTGGAACGCCAGCCCGATACATTTGGCGTAGTGGTTGATCGCATCCAGCAAGTCGCTGTCCACACCCTGTCCGCAATGCGCGCCCAGCATGACTGAAGCGCGGATCAGGGCGCCGGTTTTGTGTATGTGCATGAACTCGAGTTCGGTCTGGGTCAGGGTTTTGCCGACCGAATCCAGATCGATCGCCTGACCACCCGCCATCCCCCGCGAGCCAGTCGCCAGAGCCAGCAAACGTATCATTTCCAGTTGCAGGGAGGGGCTATGCGTCAGGGTTCGCTCGGCCATTAACTGAAAAGCCAGGCTCTGCAAACTGTCGCCAACCAGCAAGGCCGTCGCCTCGTCAAACTGCACATGGCAGGTCGGCTTGCCACGGCGCAGGGCATCGTCGTCCATGCAGGGCAGGTCGTCATGGACGAGAGAGTAGACATGAATCATTTCCACCGCAGCCGCCACCGCTTCCACCCGCTCGACAGGCGCGCCGGTTATTTCTCCTGCGGCAAAAGCCAACAAGGGCCGAATCCGTTTACCGCCGCCCAGTGCGGCATAGCGCATGGCCTGATGCAAGCGCTGCGGCATCACCTCCGGGGAAGGCAAGACCCGATCCAGCACGGCTTCCATGCGAGACTGATGGAATTTCGCCCATTCCTGAAAATTGTTATTCGCCTGCATGGGCATCACTTCCGTTTATATCAAGATCTTTCAGGGAACCTGCTTCGAGAATTTTTACCTGCTGCTGCGCGTCCTGCAAGGCCGACTGGCAAAAACGGAGCAGATCCATCCCGCGACCATACGCCGACAGCGACTGTTCCAGCGGCAACTGACCCGCCTCCATGGCGGTCACCGCCTGTTCAAGCTCGGTCAGCGCACTTTCAAAATTGGGGGGGTGATTCACCCTGGCGGATTTGCTCATGTGCAGACTATTGATAAAAGTGTCGGATTTTACCGGATTATTGCGCCACGAAACAAATTGAGACAGAATGATCTGAACTTTAAGTCCGTCTGGACCCGCTTGGTTCTTGCCCAAAACCAGTGCATCTGACGCGCTGAGACAGAGGGATATCATGTCCAATTTGGCCAACGCTTCAAGCCTGCTTCACACTCCGCAACCCCTGCCAGCCAACTGGTACACCGATCCAGGCATCTACGAAATCGAACAGAAAATTCTCTTTGAAAATGCCCCAGGCTACGTCGGCCACGAACTGATGGCGCCGGAAGTCGGCAACTACCATTCCCTGGAATGGATGAATCACGGCAAAGCACTGGTTCGCACTGAAAATGGCGTCGAACTGCTCTCCAACATCTGCTGCCACCGTCAGGCCATCATGCTCAAGGGACGCGGCCAAGCGCAAAACATCGTTTGCCCGCTACACCGCTGGACTTATAATTTGGAAGGCAAACTACCCGCCCACGGCGCAATCTGGCTGGTTTACTATCCGAAGATGATGATCGAGTGGCATCCCCATTCCCTGATCATCAGCCACATCGCCCCCTCCGGCCCGCTCACCTGCACCAACGTGGTCGAGTTCTACCACCCCGAGGATATCGCCCTGTTCGAGCGCGAATTCATCGAAGCCGAACAGGCCACCCACAAGAAAACAGCGGTAGAAGACGAAGAAATCTGCCAGTGCATGGACGATGGCAGACGGGAACTCTATCGCTTGGGGTTAAACGAAGCAGGGCCCTAAATCATGCGAAACCCAGCACCCTGGCCGATTCCAAAAATCATCATCGTCCCGCTCTGCCTTGCGTTTTGCCTATTGTTCCCTGCCTTCACCCATGCAGGCGTGACCACCCTGCCTCCGCTGAACCCGCAGGAACTGGAAGCAGTCGTTCAGGAGATCAAGGCCATGGTAAAAACCGACGAAAGTCGGGTGGAGGATTTCATCGTACGAGAGGCCACCCCCAAGCGCATCGACCAGCTATACAACATGCCGGAATTGGCGCAGCAGCCCAGAATCATCCGGGAAAACGGGCTCATTTTTGCCGGTCAAGGGTCAACGCTGACCTTCGACAGGCCGTCCGACATCATCGCCAGGATGTCGGCCTGGTTTCCGGACGGCGTTGCCGCTGCGAGGACACCGGGAAGAAGCGTGCCTTTTTTCGGCAACATCCATTTGTTCGGCCCTTATACCAGTTGGGGGGATGAGCAGGCCGCCTTTCTCGTCCTTTGGAACTGCATGCCGCAGATCGCCTGGTTAAAGCCAACTGAAAGCCCCTTCATGCGACGCCTGAATGATGGCATCCCGTTCCAGCACATTGCATCGAGAAACTCCAGCGAACTCGATTTCGGCATGTGCGTCCGCGAACGCAGCACCAGGCGACTGGCGAGAACAAGAGACGATATGCTCAATAATGAGGCGGTATTACGCCGGATCGGGGATCGCGTATCGCCGGTATTGCGCCACAAGTTTTCGCACCACCTCGCCAGCCATCGCTGCCAGGGAACCGGGCCGGATGACTGCGTACTGAATCTGCTGCTATGGGCTGACCTGTCTTCTGATGACACCGAACTCGCCGCCGCCATCCAGTCGCTGGAAGCCGAAGTTGCGCCTGACAGGCCTTTGCCCGCACTGCAAAAACCAGCCAACCAGTATGGGGAGGGCGCTCAGGAAGGCGAGCCGCGTTTCGACCAGGCCTTGCGCAAAGCGGCATTCCTGCGAGCCAAACTGGTGTCGGTACTGAACGCCCCGGCAGCATGGCCAGCGGATGCGCTGCAAACGACATTTCATCAGATGACAGAAATGCAGCGCAAGATTGAAGCCACCATAGATCATCGCTGGAGCTATTACGAACTTGACTATCACAACGAACCGCTCAATCCCTGGTCGCGACTATCTCTCGGTTCGGCGCAAACGCCCCGCGTACAGGCGGCGATCATGGCAGAACTCGATACTATCGATAACGACGTATCTTGCCGCATTCATGCCCAATGGTTCAAGCATGGCATCAAGTCACTACAAACATCTTATTTTCTCAAACGCCTGACAAACAACCAGCCTTTACAGTGTGTCGGCATCGACTGGGCGGGACTGAAACAAGGCCAGTACCAGGAAGCCCGTGAGTTGCGCGACCGCCTGTTAGCACAACTTGGCAATGCCGGATCAGGCATCATGCACGAGCGCTTTCTGAGCAATCTGACGGATGATGGGCAAAGCTGTTTCGACAAAAAAGCGCTTTCCACCACCGACTGGTTATGGGATGTTTGCGCCAGATGGGTATCGGAACCTCAAGCGGTGAAAGCCAAGCTCAAACACAGCCGACTGACCCTGACACACGCCCACAAGTTTCGTGCGACCAGTCTGGAACCGCTGCCAGACACGGCGGCGCAATGGCTGGGCAGACTGACGAACAATCCGGCTGACGAACAATCCGGTTGACGACCAACGCAATATCCTCGAAACATTCAGCGCCGAACTCAGCCGCCGCAATATCAGCATTGTTGCCGCAAAGAAATGGTCGCGCCCGCGCAGCAAACAATCGCTGGTCGAGCTTGGCCTGTCCGGCTCCGAACCCTCCTTGGAGCCGGAGTGGCCGTTCATCGGCTCGCGGGTGCTGCTGCTGATCGAGCCCGACGCCATCAGGGTGGTCGGTGTGCCACCAAGATTCAACTATCAATACGATGAAGGGGAAATCACCCATGTCTCCGACCTTGACGGGGATGGCAATCTGGAAATCTGGTTCTCCGGCGTATTCGGCGAATGCGATGGCGAAGATTCCAAGCCGGGGATCGATTGCGCCATCAAAGCCACGCATATGGGAGAAATTTTTGACGATGCCTTGTCATTCTTTACCAACTCACCGAAGGTAGGCGAAAAAACGGGGAAGCGCTGACCACCCCGACTCGCCCGCGAGGCATTGCTTCACTTTCCTGGACATTCCTTGCTACGCCATTCCTTGCTACAATTGGCGACCGCACCAGAAATGGCGCGATGCCGATGTAGCTCAGTTGGTAGAGCAGCGCATTCGTAATGCGAAGGTCACCAGTTCGATTCCGGTCATCGGCACCAGCAAAATCAAAGGCTTAGAAGAAATTCTAGGCCTTTTTTCTTTTTCGGGGTTACGCCGGGGTTACTTTTTCAGGGCATTGGAATCAGTAAATTTTTGGCTCTTTTCGCAAATCATGTTGTTAAGCCGCCCCACCCAGCGCCATCGTGAGCCACTGAGCGGGGTTCGGGCCGTTTCCGCTGTCACGATCAAGCGCCCGGAACCAGCCCAGGTAGTTGGCCAGATAGCACGTTGC
>JAUYFQ010000067.1 GCA_030690895.1 Sulfuricellaceae bacterium | reverse complement strand
CATTCTTTGCCAGATCGATCCCAATTGTCGTAATCTCCATTTCGGTCGCCTCTCTTCGTCAGTGGAAATATCTCATCTCCACTTTGGCACCTGGATGCCGTTAGGGGAAGGGGCGACCATCCCATTAGTCGGAGACGTGGGAGCTTATTCGCCCTCGACTTGAGCAGAAGATCAAACACGGTAAGCAGAACTACTAAAGTAGCTTTACTCCTGGCTTGCCCGAAGATTTCCCAGACTCTTTTCCATTTCCTGCTTGTAGGTAAGAAATCCCATCTCCGGCTCCGGTGCACCCAGCCGAACAGCAATGGCGGCAACCTGTCCGCGCTGGTGGGCGGCGTGGGTCATGATCTGGGTAAGGGCATCACGCACCCAGATCATGTGCGACGTATTATGGTTTTCCCGATATTCGATCTGGTCGTCGAAAAACGACTCCGGCTGGGCCTCGAGCCAGCGCTGGGCGGCACGGTATTCCTGCCGCAAGGCATTCTTGAGGTCTTTCCAGTCCGCAATAAAATGCTCTTCCGCAGTGGTGGTGACGGGCTCCTGTTTCAGGCGCGACATCCAGTTGCGGGTCACGATCAGGATATGGTTAACGGTTTTATGTATGCTTCCGAAACTGATGCCCTGATTGCTTTGCCTGGCGCTTTCGTCCAGCGCATCGACAGCGGCGAACAGCATGTCGTTGGCCCAGTGCTGATAGTCCGCCTGATAGACGAAGTGTTTTTTCAAGGTGTTCATCATGTGGCGCCTCCAAGGGTCTGTTCGAGTAATGTTGCGAGTTTGGCAAAGTCCAGTTCACCCAATGTTTGCTGGATGATGTGCCCTTCCCTGTCAATCACGAACGTGGTCGGGGTGAGCTTGACCTGGTTGAATGCCTTGGCCGCTTCACCCGTTGCGTCCAGCGCCACCATGAATGGCAAATCGCGCTGACGGGCATAGTTTTGCACATATTCAGGCGGATCGTAACTCATTGCTACCGCGATCACTTCCAGTCCCCGGGCGTTAAACTTGCGATAGGTGTCGATAATCTGGGGCATTTCCTTAACGCAGCCCGGGCAACTGGTCGCCCAGAAGTTCACCAGCACCACCTTGCCACGCAAACTTTGCAGCGCTACCTGCCGGCCATCCAGCGTGGTGAAGCTGATATTTGGCGCCGTCGGCTTCTGCGTCAGGGCCAGCACCAACGCGGAGGCTGCGATCAATATGCCCATGGCAATTAAAACATGCTTTCTGGCAAGCATCAATTTCCCCTTAATAATTGGTCAAGTTCGTTCAGGCGCTGCGGTGTTCCGATGTCCATCCAGCGCCCGGCGTGATGTTCGCCCCCGACAGCCCCCCTCTCCATCGCTGCACGCAGCAGAGGGGCGAGTTTCGCCTTGCCGCCGCGCTCGATACCCTGGAACAGGGAAGGTCTGTATAGTCCGATCCCGGTAAAAGTCAGCCTATATTCGCCATGCTGTTCAATACGGTCGCCGTTCAATACAAAATCGCCCTCCGGATGATGCGACGGGTTATCCACCAGAACCAGCCAGGCATCCAGCCTGTAGCCGCGCTGAAGATCGGGAAGGCGACTGAAATCGTAATCGCTGTAAATATCTCCGTTGACCACCAGAAATGGCGCATCTCCCAGCAGAGGCAGCGCATTGGCGATCCCACCCGCCGTTTCCAGCGCCTCGGCTTCAGGCGAAAAACGGATGGAGACGCCAAACCGGCTTCCATCCCCCAGCGTATCTTCTATCTGTTGGCCCAGGTGGGCATGGTTGATGACCAGATCGCGTATGCCCGCTTGCGCCAGCTTTTCGATATGCCACTGTATCAGCGGCTTCCCCCCGGCGAGGAGCAAAGGCTTGGGGGTGGCGTCAGTCAGTGGCCGCATGCGCTCGCCACGGCCAGCCGCCAGTATCATTGCTCTCAAAAGCTGTATCCCACTGCCGCCTGCCTGTTTTCCAGCTCATCAAGCAACCGGAGCAGACTGTGCAGCGGGGCGTAGCGCTCGCAGGCCTTTCTGAGATAATTCATGACCAGTGGCATGTCCTTGAGGTATGCGGTCTTGCCATCGCGATGATAGAGGCGAGCAAAAATGCCCAGCACCTTGATATGGCGCTGGACCCCCATCCATTCAAAATCGCGGTAAAACTCATAGAAGTCGGCGTTGACAGGCAACCCGGCCTTGCGAGCCTTTTCCCAGTAGCGGATGCACCAGTCCAGCACGCGCGCTTCTTCCCAGGTGATATAGGCATCCTTGAACAGGGAGGCCAGGTCATAGGTAATCGGGCCATAGACCGCATCCTGAAAATCCAGCACGCCAGGATTGGGCGAGGACACCATCAGGTTGCGGGAGTGATAGTCGCGGTGCACATACACTTTTGGCTGGGACAGATTGTTCAGCGTGATCAGGGCGAAGGTGCGCTCCAGCGACTCGCGCTGGGAAGCGCTGAGCTCGGCCTGAAGGTGCTTGTTGATATACCAGTCCGGCAACAAATGCATTTCCCGCTGCAGCAAGGCTTCGTCATAGGGTGGCAGCGTATCGGGGCGGCTCGCCAGCTGAATGGTGACCAGGGCATCGATGGCCTCGCCGTAGAGCCGGTCGGCGCTGCTGTCGGTCAGTTCGCTTAGATAAGTCGCGTTGCCAAGATCAGAAAGCAACAACAAGCCATCTTCAAGGTTCTGTGCGCGAATGGCCGGGACATGCACACCCGCTTCGCCGAACAGGCGCGCGACATGCAGAAAGGGGGTGCAGTCTTCATGCCGGGGCGGCGCATCCATGACTATCGAGGTTTCCGAGTTGTGGCTAACGCGGAAGTAACGCCGAAAGCTGGCGTCTGCCGAGGCGGGCGCCATTGTCCAGCTCTCTGCCGGGAGCAGGGTGTTCAACCAGTTATGTATGCATTCGATTCGTTCCACTTCAAAGCCCCATCATTGCTAAATTCGTGAATTTGTGCGATTTTACCACCTCTCGAAGTCCCTCATGAACAATGCAAAAATTCCCAGTTAATGTGAACTCGCGTAGCGAGCCTGTCTCCCTCTCTCCCTGGGAGAGAGCAAGGAGAGAGGGAAGCTGTCATGGTGAAGCACTACGCAAAATTATGAAACAGCACTTCACCATGACAGTCAGGCTTGTCATCCTCACGATATTTTCCGTTCCGCTCGGGCTGGTTGCCGGAGAAGGCGAGGTGCTGTCACTTAAATCCCAGACTCGCATGATTACGAACTTCCCCAAGGAAGAGACAACCCCGGTATTTATCGAGGCAGACCAGCTTGGCGGGGTTCAGAATGCCACGATCGAAGCAGAGGGCGAGGTTGAGTTGCGCAAGCGCGGCCAGGTCATGAATGCAGACCGCATGGTTTACGACCAGAACAGCGACAACCTGCATGCAGAGGGAAACGTCCGCATTGAGCAGCAAGGCGCTTCGGCCCAAGGGCCGGAGCTGTTCATGAATCTTGGTGACAAGCAGGGTTATATGAAAACGCCCGCCTATCAAATGAGCAAGCCTGACGCACACGGCATGGCGGAACAACTGGATTTGCTGGGTAGCGGAAAATATCGGATTTCTGTCGGCGATTTCACCACCTGCGCAGAAGGCAAGGAAGATTGGATTCTCTTCTCAAAAGAGCTGGAACTTGACCGGACTGCCGAAATTGGAACAGCATGGAATTCCAGTGTGTATTTCAAGGGCATGCCCCTGTTCTATTCACCCTGGCTGAGTTTCCCCCTGAGCGACAAGCGAAAATCCGGTTTTCTCGTGCCTTCGGCTGGAAGCTCGGATAGCAGCGGACTGGAATTCGCTACGCCCTATTACTGGAACATTGCGCCGAACCAGGATGCGACCCTCACCCCTCGGGTGATGTCCAAGCGGGGCCTGCAACTCGCCGGGGACTACCGCTACCTGGGTTCCACTTACCGGGGAGATGCGCAGGCGGCCGTCCTGCCACACGACAACAAGACTGGCGACCAGCGTTACTCCGTCGCATTGCATCATAACCAGTCGCTAGGAAGCGGGTGGGCAGGGGGGGTGAATATCCAGTCGGTTTCAGACGACAACTATTTTCGCGACCTGACAAACAACCTGAGCAACACCGCGCAAAACAATTTGCCGCGCGAGGGCGTGCTGGCCTACCACGGCAACGGCATGGCTTTCCTGGGACGGGTACAGAAGTTCCAGACCTTGCAGGATCCGCTGACGCCGATTACCCCGCCTTACAGCCGCGCGCCGCAACTCTTGCTGAATGGCGCCTGGGATGCCCTGTCCGTGGCGAGCGTTGGGCTGAGTTCGGAGTGGGTGGATTTTCGGCATTCCACCTTGGCAAGCGGGCAGCGCTTTACGCTATACCCCAGCGTGAGCATCCCGCTGTCGCGTAATCATGGCTATGTCACACCCAAGCTGGGGGTGCATCACACCAATTACAGCATGACGGAAAACAATACCGGCAATTTACCTGACAGCGTGCGCACCCTGCCTATTTTTAGCGTGGATAGCGGGCTCTTTTTCGAACGCCCCGTCCAGCTTGGAAGCCTTAACCTGCTCCAGACGTTGGAGCCACGCCTTTACTATCTGAACATCCCTTATCGGGATCAAAGCAAGTTACCGCTGTTTGATACCGCGCTGGCCGATTTCAATTATTCCATGATGTTTTCCGAAAACCAGTTCATCGGCGGCGACCGCATCAACGATGCCAATCAGGTCACGCTGGCCGTCACGACCCGCCTGATCGATACGGATAATGGCCAGGAAGGCATACGCGCCACCATCGGTCAGCGCTTTTATTTCAAGGATCAGCAGGTGTTGCTGGACTATTCGGGTGCTCAGGCGGATACGGCCTCGGACATTCTGGCCAGCGTGGGCGGCAAGGTGGCGGCAGCCTGGTCGGTGGATGCGACGACGCAGTACCAGCCCAACCAGAGCGAATTCGAGCGTACTGGCGTGAGCGTTTCCTACCTGCCGGCAGCAGGCAAGGCGCTCAATATGGGATACCGCTTCAACCGGGATGAACTCAACCCCATCAAGCAGATCGATTTTTCCGCGCAGTGGCCGCTTGGCTTGGGCTGGCAGGGGCTGGGGCGATGGAACTACTCATTGCGCGACGACAAGTCGCTGGAAGGTCTGCTCGGTCTTGAATACAATGCAGGCTGTTGGGCGGCGCGCATCGTGGCGCATCGCTTTGTCACCACGGCCGTCGAAACAAACGATTCGATCTATTTCCAGCTCGAACTGTTCGGCTTGGGGCGGCTGGGAACCAACCCGCTGGACATCCTGAAACGTAACATTTACGGCTATTCTTCTCTCAATCAAACCAATGCGGCGACTTATGATCAGCACTAAACACTTCCTCCTGCTTGCTCTGGTTTCCCTGTCAGGCACTCCCCAGCTTGTTTGCGCGGCTGAGTCTGCTCCCGCCGTCAAATCGCTGGATCGCATCGTGGCGGTGGTGAACACGGACGTGATCACCCGGCTTGAACTGGATGAACGGGTGCAACTGGCAAGACAGCAACTCAGCAAACAGGGCGCGCCTTTGCCGCCGACCGATGTGCTGGAGCGGCAGTTGCTGGAGCGCATGATTCTCGACCGGGCGCAGCTTCAGCTTGCCCAGGAAACCGGGGTCAAGGTCGATGATGCCCAGCTCGACAAAACCATTCTGAGGATCGCGCAGGAAAACAAGATGACCGTCAATCAGTTTCGCGACCGACTCGAGAAGGAGGGCATCGGCTACAGCAAATTTCGTGAAGATATTCGCAAGGAAGTGCAACTCGCCCGCCTGCGCGAGCGCGAAGTGGATAATCGCGTCAACGTCAGCGAGGGTGAAATCGACAATCTGCTCAGCCAGCGCCAGGGTGAGCCGACTTCGGGCGGGGAATTCAATCTGGCGCATATCCTGGTTCGGGTGCCGGAGCAGGCATCGCCAGAGCAGCTGCAAAAGCTCAAGGCAAAAGCCGAACGCGCCAGAAGTGAACTGGACAGCGGCAAGGACTTCCGGCTGGTCGCCGCAAGCTATTCGGACGCCGCCGACGCATTGGAGGGTGGCGCACTCGGCTGGCGGTCTTCAGGTCAGATGCCTGGGCTGTTCATGGAGACCATCAACAAACTGAAGGATGGCGAATACAGCCCGGTTCTGCGTAGTGCAAACGGGTTTCACATAATCAAGTTACTGGCCAAGCGGGGTGCCGGTGCACCGCAAATCATTCAACAAACACACGCCAGGCATATTCTGATCAAGGTAAACGAAGTCGTCTCTGATCAGGATGCCAAGCATCGCATTCTTGGACTTCGGGATCGGCTCGAAAATGGGGCTGACTTCGCCAGCCTTGCCAGACTGAGTTCGGAAGATGGGTCCGCCAGCCGTGGCGGCGATCTGAACTGGCTGTCGCCCGGCGATACGGTACCCGAATTTGAGCAGGTCATGAATGCGCTCGCCCCTGGAAAAATATCCGAGCCGGTTCGGTCCCCATTCGGCTGGCATCTGATCGAGGTGCTTGAGCGCCGTAGCGAAGACGTCAGCAAGGAAAGGCAACGCATGCAGGCGCGCCAGGAAATTCGTAGCCGCAAATCTGAAGAGAATTACCAGGAATGGTTACGCCAGTTGCGTGACCGGGCCTATGTCGAATATCGCCTTGATGACAAGAATTAATTCTTGAATACCAGAACACTTGCGCTGACTGCTGGCGAGCCCGCTGGAATTGGGGCAGACCTGTGCGTGGCTTTGGCGCAGCAGCCCTACCCGGACCGTCTGGTGATTCTGGCCGATCGCGAACTGCTGCTTCAGCGGGCGCGCCAGTCTGACATACCGCTGGAACTGGTCGACTTCGACGCTAACGCTCCCACCCGCAAGCCCGCCCGACAAGGGCTTGGAGTGCTGGAAGTCTGGCACCACCCCATGCAGGAAAAAGCCATCGCCGGGCAACTCAACCCGGCCAATAGCCAGTATGTGCTGGACACACTGAAAAGCGCGGCAGCCGGATGTCTGGACGGGACATTCGATGCACTGGTGACGGCGCCGGTTCACAAGGGCGCGATCAATGATGCGGGCATTCCCTTTACCGGTCACACCGAGTTTCTGGCCGACCTGACACATACATCGCGCGTGGTCATGATGCTGGTCGGCGGCAGCATGCGGGTTGCACTCGCAACAACCCATCTGCCTTTGCGCGATGTCGCGAACGCAATCACGCAGGCCAGTCTGGAAGAAGTCATTCGCATCCTGCATCGCGATCTGGTCAAGCGATTTGCGCTGCTTCGCCCGCGTATCCTGGTCGCCGGATTGAATCCTCATGCCGGAGAAGGCGGGCATCTCGGACGGGAGGAACTCGATATCATGATCCCGGTGCTGGATCGGCTACGCGCAGAGGGCATGGATCTGGCAGGGCCGCTACCGGCTGATACCCTGTTCACTCCGCGACTGCTGGCACAGGGAGATTGCGTGCTGGCGATGTATCACGACCAGGGCTTGCCGGTGCTGAAGCATGCCAGTTTTGGCGGCGGGGTGAATGTCACCCTAGGCTTGCCTTTCATTCGAACCTCGGTGGACCACGGCACGGCGCTGGATCTGGCCGGAACCAGCCGGGCCGATTCGGGCAGCCTGTTGGCGGCACTCAAGCTGGCCAGCAGCATGGCGAGGCCGTAAAACCCAAATGTCATCACACATCCCCAGAAAACGCTTCGGCCAGCATTTCCTGACCAACCGGCAGGTCATTGCCGATATTGTTTCTGCCATACGTCCATCGGCTGATGACTTGATGGTGGAAATTGGACCAGGTCTGGGTGCGCTGACCTTGCCATTGTTACAGACGCTTCATCACTTGCATGTCGTCGAACTGGATCGCGATATTGTCGCGCGCTGGGAGAAAAATGACGCCGCAAAAAACCTGACAATGCACGCTTGCGACGCCCTGAAGTTTGATTTTGGCAGTCTGGGTTCGCCGCTGCGCGTGGTGGGCAACCTGCCCTACAACATCTCGACCCCGCTCCTGTTTCATCTGGCCACCTTCCCCGCCATCATGGACATGCATTTCATGCTGCAAAAGGAAGTCGTCGATCGCATGGTTGCCCGGCCATCAACGCCTGCGTATGGCAGACTGTCCGTGATGCTGCAATACCAGTTTGTCATGGAGAGCGTACTGGACGTTCCGCCCGATGCTTTTTCACCGCCACCCAAAGTGGACTCGGCTGTCGTGCGCATGGCGCCATGGCAACAGCGACCCTTCCATATCCAGGATGAAGCCTTGCTATCCAGGATAGTCCTGTCTGCTTTTGCCATGCGTCGAAAAACGCTACACAATACGCTGAAGAACTATCTTGGTCGCCCGGATTTCGAAGAACTGGGGCTGGATGGCGGAATGCGTGCAGAAAACCTGTCCGTGGAGGACTTTGTGCGAATTGCAAATAGGGTGGCAGAGCGATAATGATACAAAAACCTTTGCCGGCAGCGAGCTTCGGGTTTCACGTCGTATCTGCCGAGGTGAGTATCTATCGGCGCTACCTCGATGCCCTGGGCAGGGTAACCAATCTTTTGCTTGAAGATGCTAATGGGGAAAACTGGTCTGAGGCGCTGGAGTTACTGGCTGATGCATCCCGCACCCAGCAGTGCGCAATCTATCTGAACAATCCAGGGCAAGGTGAACAGACGCAGGCGGTGCTCAGTTCATCGTGGCACGCGACCGGTGCGCAGGACATGAATGTTTCCGGTCTGAACGTCCTGGATTACGAATCGTATTCCCTGCTCAGCGATACCCTGCAAATCGGCATGGTGTTTACCAAGAATCTGACCGAGCTTCCACCGGCCGAATTCGGATTGTTCAAGGGCATGAACATTTCCGGTGTGATGTGCATCCCATTGCTGGTGGGCGGTGAAATGACCGGCTTTCTCGGCCTCTTCGGGCAGAGGGAGAAGCACGAATGGCTGCCGATGGAAATCGACATACTTTGCGTGGCAGCAAACAATTTTGCTGCCGCATTAGCCCGGCAACGAGTGGAGCATAGCCTGCGTGCCAGCGAGTCCCGCCTGAAAGTACTGGTCGGGGCGACCGAAGATGTTGTGCTCGAATTCGATGCAGACGGCAAAATCCATCACGTCTGGTCGGATCATCAGGCGCTACTGCTGCAGGACGCGACCGCCGGCGATCTCACGCTGTCATCCGGGTTCCCGCCGGAAATGGCTCATGGCCTGCTCAAGGCAATGCCGCGCGTGCTGTCAACGGGCAGAAGCGAGATTGTTGAATTTTCCCTCAGTGACGCACTGGGCGACCGCTTCCTGACCGGCCGCCTCCAGCCCGTCCCCTCCGAAGATGGCAGCAAAACTCATCTGGTTGCCTTGATCCGGGACGTCACGACGCAAATTCAGGAAGAATCACGCCGCCAGACCATGCTGGAAACGCTGGACATGCTGGAAGAGGCCATTGTCGATATGCGACCGGACGGAAAATTGACCAATGTCAGTGCCGGTTGGAACAAATTGCTTGGTGAACAGAGAACCGGGATTTCAGCCATTGATCATTCCCTATTGAAATTTGTGCACCAGGAAGATCAGGCAAATGTCATCGAAACATTGAGTAGCCTGGAGCGTGGACAAGTGCACAGCGCCAGCACGCGGTTCAGGATGCATACCCAGGGTGGAGACCCTTTATGGGTAGAGGCACGACTCCTTGCCCATCGCTCCCCCCATGGCCAAGTGACCTGCATGCGGGGGATTTTGAGGGATGTCACCGCTTCCTATCTGGAGCAGACGCGGGTCACCCGCATGGCCTTGCACGACGCTCTGACTCAATTACCCAACCGGGTGTTGCTGCAGGATCACCTTGGGCAGGCAATTATCCGCGCACAGCGAAATCGAACCAAGGTTGCACTGGGCTTTATCGATTTGGATCGATTCAAACAGATTAACGATACCCTCGGACATCAGGCCGGAGATGCTGTGCTGCTTACCTTGAGCCAGCGTCTACATGGCGTGTTGCGAGAAATGGATACGCTGTGCCGGTGGGGCGGTGACGAATTCGTTGTCCTGATGCCCGATTTCATCCTGGAAGCCGATATCCGCGTGGTGGCAGACAGGCTAATGGAGGCAGGACGAAGAACGATCGAGGTCGAGTCCGAGCTTGTTCACCCGACACTCAGCATCGGTTTCGCCATTTATCCCACTGATGCCGATGATGCGGAAAGCTTGATGACGGTGGCTGATCACACCATGTTTTACGCGAAACGGAATGGCCGGGATAACGTACAGTTTTACCGGGATATCGAGGGATGATGACTTGGTACTCAGTAGTCAGCTATCAGTTGTCAGTAAATTCCCGGTGCGAGGCGCCGGATAACTACTGATGACTGACCACCGGCACCCCAAGAGTCAGCTCAGCTTGAATTGTTTGATAGCCTGATCCAGTTGGCTGGAAACTCTTGCCAACTCGGTCGATGAGCTTTCCCCAGCAAGGGTATCGCTGGAAGAGGCCTGCACCAGTCGGGCGATTTCCTCGACTTGGCCACTGACTTCAGAAACCATCTGGTTCTGGGCGTCTGCGCCGGAAGTAATCCGTTCTATCATTTCAGACACCATTTCCACGCTTCGCACGATCTCCTGCAGGGCGCGCCCGGCTTCGGTCGCTTTTTCCACGCCGCCGCGCACCTGTTCAGTGCCGCTTTGCATGGTTGAAATCGCGCTACGAGTCTCCTGCTGCACACTCTGGATCATGCCGCTGATTTCCTGCGTCGCCTGAGCAGTTTTTTCAGCCAGTTTGCGGACCTCGTCGGCCACCACTGCAAAGCCCCGCCCCTGCTCGCCGGCCCGTGCAGCTTCAATGGCGGCATTCAGCGCCAGCAGGTTGGTTTGTTCTGCAATGCCGTTGATCACGGCAACAATGGCGCCGATCTCGTCCGACTTGCGCCCCAGATTATCCACCGCAGAAGCGCCGAGGGAGACGGATTCGTTGATCTGCCGCATGCCATGGATGGTTTCCTGCACGACATTGCCACCTGACTGAGCCAGGCTGGCCGCTTTCTGGGCTGCATCTGAAACCTGGTTTGCGCTGCCGGATATCTGGGCGACGGTTGCGGACAGGGTTTCGGTGCTGGAATTGATGTGATCGACGGTGCGTGTCTGTTCGTCGAAACGGCGCCGCACGCCAGCCATCAAGCCCTGAATACTGCTGGCATCGCGACTGACTGTGCCGCTCAGGTTGGCGACCTCCTGGATCAGGTCGCGCAGATTGCCCGACATTTTGTTGAAGCTGTCAATAATCTCGCCAATCAGATCCTCGCTTTGCATAACACAATGATGGCTGATGTCCTTGTTGCCGATTGCGGTGGCGACTTGCGAGATGCGGCGCAGTTTGGATAAAAGTATCCAGTTGACCAACCAGTAGTTGGCCAGGCCAACGCTGGCGCCAGCGATCAGCGCGCTGATTACGAACCAGACCAGCATGCCGGGTTTCCATTCCACGAAGAGGTTGGCAAAAATCGGAAATATGGCGCCAATGACCAGACCGAAGGCCAGAAAAGAAAGCATTAGATTGCGCAGGATGCTGGGCTTCATGATTGTTCGCTCCTCGATTTAATATTTTATGTGCTGATTTTTTATCGGTTTCATCATAGCAAGCTTGCCGTCAGGATGGTTCTCTATTTTATGACCATTGGGCCAGGGTTCTAAAAATCGTAATAGCTTGCGCCCGCAATTTTTAGCGCCTTTCGCAGGGCAAGGTAGTCCGGACACAGGGATCCGACGACCTGCCAGAATGCTGGAGAATGGTTGAGTTCGACCAAGTGGGACAACTCGTGACAGATCACGTAGTCGATAATGCTCGGCGGCGCCTTGATCAGACGCCAGTTCAGGCGTATGTCGCCCCGACTGGTGCAACTACCCCAGCGTGTGCGTGCACTGGAAAGACTGACAGAGTTGGCAACCACATCAAGCTGACGCTGGAGTGCAGCAATGCGTTGCTGGAAGAACAGCAAAGCCTGCTGACGATACCAGTGAACCACCCGTTTTTCGATTACGTCTGTCGTGAGGGGCGAGGACAAACCGATATGGAGTTGCCCATCCAATAGTCGTGGTGTGGGGCGTGGCGTCCCCGGCGTAAGCTGGAGCTCGATTGCACTGCCCAGGTAAGGAAGCGGTTGTCCGTCCTGCCAGAGCGCCACCGGCATTGGGCGGGCACGGAGCGCGCCCAGCTTGTCCAGAATCCAGCCCGACTTGCTTTGCAGAACACTTTCCCATTCAGCCTGACGCAATCGCGCCGGGATCGTGACGGTCAGGCCTTTCTCATCCACGCGCACGGCAATGCTGCGCCGACGCGCACTTTGCCTGACCAGGCAAAGGATTTCCTCATTGCCGAGGCGAATGCGGTGCGAGCGGGCCTGGTCCATATTCATTCAAGATGCGCTGCATTTCCTGCTCGATCCAGGTTTCAACCATGTGGTTCAGTTCGGATGCCTTGACGCCTTGTGTCTGCAAGGCCGGGCCGATGCTGACGGTAATCGTGCCGGGGTATTTGAGAAAGGCATTCTTGCCCCAGTATTCGCCGGCATTGTGGGCAATCGGCGTCACGGGCGCACCGCTGTGGGCAGCCAGAAAAGCGCCGCCGATATTGTATTTTCCCCGCGTTCCGGGCTTGACCCGGGTGCCCTCCGGAAACACGACCACCCTGAATCCCTGCGCGATTCGCTCCTTGCCCTGAGCGGTGACCTGCTTCAGCGCCTCCTTGCCTGCGCTTCGGTCAATCGCGATTGGACTGGTCATGGCCAGCCCCCAGCCAAAGAAGGGGATTTTCAGCAGTTCACGCTTCATCACCCAGACCACGGGCGGGAAGATTTGCTGGAACGCCAGCGTTTCCCAAGCCGACTGGTGTTTGGAAAGAAGGATGCCGGGCTCGGAAAGGATATTTTCGGCGCCGATGATGCGGTAGTCCAGGCCACAGGTCAGTTTCATCCACCCCAACATGCCCTTTGCCCACCATGCAATGATGCGCGACCGTGTCAGGGGAGCGAATGGGAAAGTTGATAAGGCAAGGAGCGAGAACAAGGGAGTAGCCAGCACCAGGCCAAGGGCATACAGGGTCGATCGCAGCCAGATCATTTTACGCAACCAGATGTTTGACCGCTTCGGCCAAATCGGCGAAAACCCGGCAACTTTCTGGCAGATTGCCGGCTGCCAGGGTCTTTTCACCCTTGCCTGTGCGAACCAGGATGGGAATGGCGCCAACCGCCTCTGCCGCCTGCAGGTCGCGCAGCGAATCGCCTATCGCGGGAACGCCGGTCAGATTGACATTGAAACGGCGTCCGATCTCCTCGAACATGCCCGGCTTGGGTTTTCGGCACAGGCACCTGGCTTCCGCCATGTGGGGGCAGTAAAAAATGGCGTCGAGACGCCCGCCAACCTGTGCCAGTGCACGCGTCATCTTGTCGTGGATGGCGTTGAGGGTGGTCATGTCGAACAGGCCGCGACCGATGCCGGACTGGTTGGTCGCCAGCGCCACGCGGTAGCCTGCCTGATTCAGACGGGCGATGGCTTCCAGGCTGCCGGGAATCGGTTTCCATTCGTCCGGCGCTTTGATGAACTGATCGGAATCGAAATTGATTACGCCGTCACGGTCAAGAATGATGAGTTTCACGCTATGAGCACCTAACCTGAATTTTGCACAAACAGGGCGAATAACAAAGTAAGCATTTGATATAATACGAGTTATCAAAAAACATATTCGTAAAAAATGACTACTTGTACTCGCCCTGATGCCAATTCTACCCCAGAACAACTCCGCTTTCC
>JAUYFQ010000054.1 GCA_030690895.1 Sulfuricellaceae bacterium | reverse complement strand
GTTTCACGCTAAATGGCACTTACCATTTAGCGTGAAACACTACACTAGCCAGCCCCAAGCTGGCCGGATGTCATTCCCCGCTACTGTCCCTATTCTTTAGTCCGTTCGATACTGCGCACAGGAACAGGTTTCTGATGCGTCCTCCACAACGCTATGTGCGATACCGTACAGACAGCGCCGTCCAATGTGGATACACTACTTTTTGCAGGTTTTGGCTCGGCGCGAGGCTGGCGTTCCTGGGGGTGAAATACGTCAGGAACGACATGCTGATCCAGTAAGAGAAGCCTTTCTAATTAATTAACAGGAGCGAAAATCATGGGTAAAGAACAAAAAAGCAACAAGTCGGAAAAGAAGCAAGCAGTCATGACGCCAAAGGAAAAAAAAGCGGCGAAGAAATCCAAGAAGGAGACCAAGGGGTCGATTGTCGCCTCATGACTAGCTATTGCTCCGGCCCGGTGAAGCATCAGCCGTTCGCCCTGAGCTTGTCGAAGGGTTTGCAGGGCTTCGACAAGCTCAGCCCGAACGGAACTCAAGACTTCATCGGGCCGGAGCAATAATGCGAGCGCTGGCAGCGCCGGAATCGAACAAGGAGAAAGTCATAGCCATTAAAGAGTTCGGATTTTCGGCGCTCTCACGAAATACGCTGCGAAACGACCGGGAAACCGAGTTGCTTCGCTCCGAGCTGTTCAGCATCGAGCAATTGAAACGTCATGCGGTCACGCTGGCGGGTCAGCATCATATTGATCCTCACCCCGGGCGGGACAAGTTGTTGCCACGTCTGGAAGACAACGCGCGCGTGTTGCTGGCGGCTTATGACGTTGTGACCGCCGTAGCGACGCCGGGGCAACGGCTCGTTCCGGCGGAAGCCTGGTTGCTCGACAATTTTTATCTCATCGAACAACAAATTGGCCAGGCGCGGCGACTTCTGCCGCGCGGGTACAGTCGGCAGTTGCCGCGACTGGCCGATGGCCCCTCAGCCGGTTTTCCTCGCGTCTATGATCTCGCTCTGGAATTGATTTCCCACATGGATGGCCGCGTCGACAGCGACAACGCGACCCATATCATTGCCGCCTACCAGACCGCCGAGCCTTTGAAACTGGGCGAATTGTGGGCATTCCCGATCATGCTGCAACTGGCGCTGCTGGAAAACCTGCGCCGCGTCGGCTTGCGTATCGCCCACCGGCGCGAGGAGCGTGATGTAGCCATCACCTGGGCGGACCGCATGCTCGCGACGGCAGAAAAGGAACCGAAACAGCTGATCCGGCTGCTTGCCGAGTTTGCCAATGCCGATGTGCCGCTGACCGCGCCGTTTGTGGAAGAATTTTACGACCGGCTCCAGGCCCAGGGCTCCGCCATGGCGTTCGTTCAAACCTGGGTCGAGCAGAAACTGCTCGAACAAGGGGTGACAGCAACGCAATTATCGGAGACGGCAGGCCGAACGGCTGCGACCAATCAGATATCCATCGCCAACAGTATTGGCAGTCTGCGTTTCATCGGCGCAATGGACTGGAAAAACTACGTCGAGTCACTCAGTGTCGTCGAACAGACCTTGCGAGAAGACCCGGCGGGGATGCATGCCAATCAGGATTTTGCCACCCGCGACCGTTACCGGCATGTCATCGAAGACGTGGCGCGGGGGTGCGGGCGCAGCGAGTCGGCTGTGACACGCGCCGCCATTTCTCTCGCGCAGGCGGCTGCGGAGCGATTGAGTGCCGATGACCGCTCCGCGCATGTCGGATACTACCTGATCGATCACGGACGACCGATGCTGGAGCGCGCAGTTGGCTGCCGTTTTTCGTGGAAAATGCGGGCCAGAATGGCCAGCCGGAATGTTCGCCTGTTTCTTTATCTCGGCCCTATCCTGTTGCTCACCGCGTTGGCCACATCGCTGGTGCTTCATCCTTTCGCCGGATTCGAGCCGGGCAACTGGCGCTACTGGTTGTTTGCCGGCGCTGGCATCATCGGCGCCTCGGCACTGGCCATCTCGCTGGTGAACCTGCTGGTCACGCGGCTCATGCCGCCGCGTGCGTTGCCGCGACTGGATTTTTCGCAGGGCATCCCGGATATTCACCGCACCATGGTGATCGTCCCTACCCTGCTGAACAGGGCGCAGGAGGTCGATGATTTGCTCGAAGCCCTGGAAATCCGTTATCTCGGCAATCGCGACCCCAATCTGTTCTTTGCCTTGTTGACGGATTTTCGCGATGCACCCGAACGTGTGCTGCCTGGCGATGACGCCCTGCTTGCCTATGCACGCGCAGCCGTCCAGACCCTCAACGAGACCTATGGCGAGGATCGCACCTGCATCTTCTATCTGTTTCACCGGCCCCGGGTGTGGAATGATTTTGAGCGGGTGTGGATGGGATATGAGCGCAAACGCGGCAAACTGGAGCAGTTCAACGCACTGCTTCGTGGCGGGGCGCAAAACGCGTTCTCGGAGAGGGTCGGTGATCTGTCCATCCTCCCCTCGATCAAGTACATCATCACCCTGGATACCGACACGCAACTGCCTCGCGACGCAGCGCGCACCCTGACCGGCAGCCTCGCTCACCCGCTCAACCGGCCGGTCTACGATGCCGGCAAGGGGCGCGTTGTCGAAGGGTATGCGATCCTGCAGCCACGTGCTTCGATCAGCCTGACCAGTGCCGGCCAGTCACGCTTTGCCAAGCTGTTCGCGGGTGACTCAGGCATCGATCCCTACACGCGCGAGGTTTCCGATGTGTATCAGGACATCTTCGCGGAAGGGTCGTTCATCGGCAAGGGCATCTACGATGTGGATGCTTTTCGTCTGGCCGTCGATGGGCGTTTCCCGGAGAACCTCATTCTCAGTCACGACTTGCTGGAAAGCGGGTATGCGCGCTCGGCGCTGGTGACCGATGTCGATCTGATTGAAGAACACCCGTCCAGTTACGCCCTGGAGGCCAGCCGCCGCCACCGCTGGATACGCGGCGATTGGCAGTTGGCCGGCTGGCTGCTGCCAAGTGTGCCTGGGCCTGTCGTCCCCGATGGGACGAAGGCAACGCGGCAAGCGAACCCCCTCACTGCCTTGTCGGTGTGGAAAATTTTTGACAATCTCAGACGCAGTCTTGTGTCACCTGCGCTGCTTGCCTTGTTGGCGGGAGGCTGGCTTTTTGGTCCGGGGCCAGCGTGGTTCTGGGGCATGGCGGTCTTGGTGGTCGCCTTGTTGCCCAGCTTTCTGTCCAGCATGATGGAGCTCGTGCGCAAGCCGGAAGAACGTGATTGGCTGGCGCACCTGAGCCTGACCGGAAATGCCGCTGGGCGTCCCCTCGTGCTGGCTTTTCTGGTCATTGCATTCCTGCCCTATGACACGCTGATTTGCCTGGATGCCATCCTGCGCTCGGGTGTGCGCATGTTGTTCACGCGACGGGGATTATTGCTCTGGCAACTGCCCTCCTATGCAAGCCGCAATGCGCGCCAAACTCTGGCCGATTTTTTCAGGGAGATGTGGATTGCGCCGGTTTTCGCGCTCGTGCTGGGCATGGCCTTGTTGGTGTGGCAAATCCCATTGCTGGAACTGCTCTTTTGTGTGCCTTTCCTGTTGCTGTGGCTGGCGTCGCCTGTCATCGGCTGGTGGATCAGCCTGCCACTGGTGCCGCCTGTAGCCGATTTGAGCGCCGATCAACTGGCCTTCCTGCGCTCATCGGCTCGGCGAACATGGCGCTACTTTGCCGATTTCGTCGGCCCGCAGGACAACTGGCTGGCGCCCGATAACTTTCAGGAAACACCGTCTCCGGTCATCGCCTCGCGCACTTCGCCAACGAACATCGGCATGTCGCTGCTGGCAAACCTGGCGGCCTACGATTTTGGCTACATTTCCGCCGGAGAATGCCTGCTGTTCACTGGTAACACGCTGGCGACGATGGAAAAACTGGAACGCTACCGAGGCCATTTTTACAACTGGTATGACACGCGCACGTTGCAAGCGCTGTATCCGCAATACGTTTCCTCGGTGGATAGCGGCAACCTGGCCGGCGCCCTGCTCACCTTGCAGGCGGGACTGGCCGAGATGAAAGACCAGCCGGTGCTGTCGGCAAACGCGTTTCAGGGGCTGCAGGACAGCCTGCAGGTTCTTGCCGAACACCTGGCCGATGCCCCCGCGCCGGATATCGCAAAGCAGATCCAGTTTCTACAGGACACACTACACTCGCTTGAACTACCCCGGACACTGGCGGCTGCCGCAATTGCGCTGGACGGCATTCAGCGTGCTGGCAAAGCGCTGCTGGCCTGCCTGCCAGAGGATGGCGCTGCCGATAGCGAACTGGCTTACTGGGCGCGAGCCTTCGAGCGGCAAGCCTGCGCACTGCGGGAAGACCTCGAGTTTCTGCTATCCGGGGTGCAGCATGACGGCAATATTCTGACGCTGGCGGAACTGGCCGCAGAGAAAATCTCCGGCAGCGAAACACTGCCGCGCTATCAGGGCGCGCTGGCTCGGCTGGGCATCCTCGACGATCTGGCGGCGCGCTGCCACAAACTGGCGGCGATGGATTTCGAATTTCTCTACGATACGTCGTGCGGTTTGTTGAGCATCGGTTACGACGTGGGCGAACGCCGCCGTGATCCATCCTGCTACGACCTGCTGGCATCGGAGGCGCGCCTGGCCAGTTTTCTGCTCATCGCGCAAGGACAAGTCCCGCAGAAGCATTGGTTCCTGCTTGGCCGCCTGCTGACCAGTCATGGCGGCCAAGTGAGCCTGATTTCGTGGAGCGGGTCGATGTTCGAATACCTCATGCCGCAGTTGATCATGCCGAGTTTCGACAATACTCTGCTGGATCAGACCTGCAAGGCCATCGTGTTGCGCCAGATCGAATATGGCCGGCAGCGTGGGGTGCCATGGGGTATTTCAGAATCCTGCTACAACGTGACCGATGCAGCCCAGGTCTATCAATATCGGGCGTTCGGTGTGCCAGGGCTGGGATTCAAGCGCGGGTTGGGAGACGACCTGGTCATCGCGCCCTATGCCAGCGCACTGGCACTGATGGTGATGCCGCTGGAAGCCTGCCGCAACCTGCAGGCGCTGGCAGCCAATGGTTTCCTCGGCGCCTATGGTTTCTACGAGGCGGTCGATTACACGCCATCACGCGTGCCGCGCGGCAAGCATCATGCCGTCGTGCATGCCTTCATGGCGCATCATCAAGGCATGAGCCTGTTGGCCTTCGAGCATGTATTGCTCAAGCAGCCGATGCAGCGCCGCTTCCTGTCCTCCCCCTCGGTGCGGGCGGCAGAATTGTTGTTGCAGGAGCGCGTGCCGAAGAAGGGCGCTACCTTGCACCCTCACGCCGCCGAAGTGAGCGCCGCCGCGCGGCCGCCCATCGCTGAAACAGGCGAAATCATGCGCGTGTTTACCGACCCGAATACGCCCATACCTGAAGTTCACCTGTTGTCCAACGGCAGAAGCCACCTCATGGTGACCCATGCCGGAGGCAGTTACAGCCACTGGCGCGGCCTGGCTGCATCTCGCTGGCGCGAGGACGCCACTGCCGATAACTGGGGTGCTTTCATTTATTTGCGCGACCGTGATACGGGTCGCTATTGGTCAAGCGCGTATCAACCGACACAGCGCAAGGCTGATCACTATGAGGCGATCTTCGTGCAGGGCCGTGCCGAATACCGTCTGCGTGATCAGGGCATTGAAACCCACACCGAGATCAGCGTTTCACCTGAAGATGATGTTGTGATTCGCCGTGTCACACTCACCAACCTTTCTTCACGAACGCGTCATATCGAGGTGACGAGTTATGCCGAGGTCGTGTTGGCGCCGTTGAATGCCGATCTGGCGCATCGCGCTTTCAGCAACCTGTTCGTGCAAACCGAAATCCTGCCAGCGCAGCAGGCGATCATCTGCACCCGGCGTCGCCGTACGCCGGGAGAATCGGTGCCATGGGGTTTTCATTTGCTGGCAGCACCGGGCGCGGTTGCCGGCCTTGCATCATATGAAACGGACCGCGCCAAATTCATCGGGCGCGGTCGAACAACGGCCAACCCGGTCGTGCTGGATGACCATGACAGCCCACCGGCCTTGTCGAACACCGATGGCTCGGTGCTTGATCCCATCGTTGCGATCCGCCGCACCCTTACCCTGACACCTGACGAATCGGTGAGCGTCCAGATCATTTCGGGTATCGCAGACACGCGCGAGGCTGCCCTGGCCATGCTTGGAAAATATTGCGACCGGCACTTCGTCGAGCGCGCCTTTGAAATGGCGTGGCACCAAAGTCAGGAGGTGCTGCGCCATCTCAACATCACCGAAGTTGAGGCGCAGATCTATGGCCGTCTGGCCAGCTCCGTCGTTTACAGCAATGCCTTGCGCCGCGCGGCGCCCAGCGTCATTACCCGTAACCATCTTGGCCAGTCAGGACTGTGGCGCTTCGCCGTCTCGGGCGATTTGCCGATTGCCCTGATCCGCATCGGCGACCTGGACCGCATCGATCTGGTAAAAAAAGTCCTGCAAGCCCATTCCTATTGGCGCATCAAGGGTCTGGCTGCGGATCTGGTGATTGTGAACGAGGGTTTTTCGGGCTACCGCGCAGTGCTTCAGGACCGGATCATGGGGCTGATCAATGCGGGTGCCGAAGTGCAAGTCATCGGCAAACCAGGCGGTGTTTTTGTGTTGCGCGCCGAAGATATTTCCGAGGATGAGCGAGTCTTGTTCCAGACTGTCGCCCGCATCGTCTTCAGCGATAGCGCCGAGAGCTTGATCGAACCGGTGGAGCGCCGCGTGTCGCCGGAGCGGGTGTCTGACCGCTTTGAAGCGGTAAGGAAAATGGCGATCGACCGACCCCGTCCGCTGCCGGCTTACGAGCGTATTTTCTGCAACGGACTGGGCGGTTTCACACCCGATGGCCGCGAATACATCATCACGCTCGAACCAGGCCAGAGCACGCCGGCGCCGTGGGTCAACGTGATTGCCAGCCCGCATATCGGCACCGTCGTCAGCGAGAGCGGGAGCGCCCATACATGGGTGGAAAACGCACACGAATTTCGTCTGACCACCTGGCACAATGACCCGGTTAGCGATACCAGCGGCGAGGCAATCTACATCCGCGACGAGGAAACCGGTGCGTTCTGGTCGCCAACCCCTTTGCCCGCCTGCGGACAGACAGGATATGTGTGCCGGCACGGGTTCGGCTACAGCGTATTCGAGCATCGTGAAGCTGGCATCGAATCGGCGCTTTATACCTACGTTGCCATGGATGCAGCGGTGAAGTTTGTCGTGATCAAGCTGCGCAATCATTCGAAGCGTCCGCGCCGCTTGTCGCTGACCGGGTATTGGGAGCTGGTGCTCGGTGAATGGCGGCACGCCAATCTGATGCACATTGTGACTGAAACGGATGCGCTCAGCGGGGCGCTATTCGCCCGCAATGCTTACGGCAGGGAATGCGCCAACCGGGTGGTCTTTGCACAAGTCAGCCATGCCCATGCCGGGGAAGGCGGGCGCACGGTGACTGGAAACCGTACCGAGTTCCTTGGCCGCAACGGCTCACTGGCCAGCCCGGCGGCGATGACCCGCAAGCGCTTGTCGAACAGGACCGGCGCCGGCCTTGATCCGTGTGCCGCGATTCAGACCCAGATCGAACTCGCCGAAGGGCAAGAGAGCGAGATCGTGTTCGTCTTTGGCGCGGCCCGCGATGCCGAAGAAGCGCAGCACTTCATCCAGCGATTCTGTGGGCCGGCTCGTGCGCGGCAGGCATTGGAAGCGGTTTGGGAACACTGGAACCGCACCCTGGGGGCAGTGTATGTGGAGACACCTGACCCTGCGCTGAACGTGCTGGCCAACGGCTGGCTGGTGTACCAGACACTGTCATGCAGACTGTGGGGCCGCAGTGGTTATTACCAATCCGGCGGCGCCTACGGTTTCCGCGATCAGTTGCAGGACACCATGGCGCTGATCCATGCGACGCCCTGGCTCGCCCGCGAGCAGTTGATTCGTTGCGCCGAGCGACAGTTCCTCCAGGGCGATGTGCAACACTGGTGGCATCCGCCCAACGGACAAGGCGTGCGCACCCATTTCTCCGACGATTATTTGTGGCTGCCCTATGCCACCTGCCGCTATGTGCTGGCGACCGGCGATACCGGCGTACTCGACGCGTCCGTGCATTTTCTTGAGGGCCGTGAACTGAACCCGAACGAGGAGGCCTACTACGACCAGCCGCAACGTTCGGCGGAAGCGGCCAGCCTCTATGAACATTGCGTGCGTGCGCTCAAGCATGGTTTGCGTTTTGGGGCGCATCATTTGCCGCTGATGGGTTGCGGCGACTGGAACGACGGCATGAATCTGGTCGGCCGCGACGGCAAGGGCGAGAGCGTCTGGCTGGCGTGGTTCCTGTACGAGAATCTTCAACTGTTCGCTGGTCTGGCGCAGAGCCGTGACGACGCGGATTTTGCCGATGTTTGCAGCGGGCAGGCGACGCAACTACGCAACAACATCGAGGCCCATGCCTGGGACGGTGCGTGGTATCGGCGCGCCTGGTTCGATGATGGCGCTCCGTTAGGTTCGTCCAGCAACGACGAGTGCCAGATCGATTCGATCAGCCAGAGCTGGGCAGTGATTTCCGGCGGCGGCGACCCGCTACGCACCCGCCAGGCAATGGCGGCAGTGGACCAGCATCTGGTGCGCCGCAAGTCGCAATTAATCCAGTTGCTCGACCCGCCTTTCGACAAGTCAGACCTGGAGCCAGGCTATATCAAGGGCTACGTGCCGGGCGTGCGCGAGAACGGCGGCCAATATACTCACGCCGCAATTTGGGCCACGACGGCGTTTGCCATGCTGGGTGACACGGCGCGCGCGTGGGAATTGTTTGCCATGCTCAACCCCGTCAATCACGGCAGTTCACCGGCTGGAATCGAACGCTACAAGGTCGAACCCTACGTCATGAGTGCGGATATCTATGGTGCGCAACCCCACACCGGACGGGGCGGCTGGACCTGGTATACCGGGGCGGCAGGCTGGATGTACCGGCTGACGGTGGAAACCCTGCTAGGCCTGCAACTGGAAGTGGACCATCTGCGCATTGCGCCATGTATTCCGGCCCATTGGGAGACATATAAAATTCATTATCGCTATCGCGAAACTTTCTACCACATCACCATCAAGCGCGTCGGCGAACAGTCGGGACAGGATATCGGCGTAACGGTGGATGGCATCGAGCAACCCGACACACGCATCCCGCTGATCGATGACCGCCAGGATCACACGGTCGAGGTGAGAATCGGGCATGGCGGCGGTTTGCCCAATTAACCTTAAAAACTCAGTTAGCCACAGAGTTCACAGAGAACACAGAGGAAAAACAGAAACTTACAATCGATGTTGCCACTCACCAATTGGGTGCGTGACCAGTATTATGCAACCCATTGTTTTCTCTGTGCTCTCTGTGAACTCTGTGGCTTGAACTGAGGAATTTAGGTTTATTCCCTCCCCTTCAAGGGGAGTGCTAGGGTGGGGATGGTGTGTTAAGTGTAACAAATTGATTTAACTAACAAATTCAACTCAAAACCTCCCCCTTCAAGGGGGAGGGGTTTGACTTTGGTGAATAAATCAGCGTTTCCATAACTGTTATGTAGCCCGTTGTTCTCTCCGTGTTCTCTGTGAACTCCGTGGCTTGAAGTGCGGTTTTTAGGCTGATTCAGTGTTAATCCATTTCGATGGGGAACTTTGCACGTTACGTGCGCTGGCGTACAGAGATTTTATGAAGATGATCGACCATGGGCAGATTTCCACGCACGAAAATTCTGAAGCTTTGCCTTGAAGCGGATGATGCACCATCCAGACTAATAAAACCCTGCTTCGGCACAAGGCGCTATGAACGTGTTGATGCCGCTGTTCCCGAGCCTACCTTTAAAGCCCGCCACGCGCGGGCTTTTTCAGGATCCTTTGCTTATTTGCTGAGCGGTACCAGGTTGCCTCACCACAACTCCCTATACAAGCAAGGCATGCACAGAGCCTCGCGCCATTACCGATGCGACGCAATGTACGTGTAAGTGCGTAGCGCAATACACGTGTAACTGTGCAACATGATAAACTTGAAATGGTACAACATAATAAACTATAAGGAGATTTCGGTGGTTGCACCAAATGAGAAACTAGCGGAATCACTGAGGCTGCTGAAGCAGCAGCAAGATGCCGGCCATCGTGTGTTTCGGAGCAGGCAATTCACCCGGACACACAGGGAGCGACTGGTTAAGGCGGGATTCTTGCTCGAAGTGGTCAAGGGATGGTACATGCTGTCGCGACCCGGGGAGCCTGAGGGGTCTTCGACCTCTTGGTATGCATCCTTTTTTGAGTTTGTTGCCGCCTATTGCGATACTCGATTTGGTGAGAACTGGTACTTGTCTCCGGAAGCGTCACTGGCGTACCACGCAGAAGACACTGTGGTTCCTCGGCAAGTTCTTGTGCACACGTCGTTGGGTTCGAATAATAATCTCAAGCTCAAGTTCGACACCGCGCTTTTTGACTATAAAACCTCGGAGATGGTTGAGCCAGAGGACATTATTGTCGTTGACAATCTTCGACTACTTTCATTGCCCGCAGCGCTGATTCGAGCCTCTCCGACACTTTTCACCAAGCGAGATATCAATCTGCATGTCGCTTTGGTGCAAGTTCGAGATGTCTCGGATGTTTTGGCCAAGCTGCTCGCCGGTGGGCAGTCGAGTGTTGCTGGCAGACTTGCCGGTGCGTTCAGGGCAATAGGCCGGCCAGAGCACGCAGATAGAATTACCCGGTCCATGACGGCGGCCGGTTATAGGGTCCTGGAGCACAACCCATTCGAACGGCCAATGGCTGCCTTGGGCAGCACGGCAACCGATTCAGCTTGTTCCCGGCGGATACGCTGTCTGTGGGCATCCATGCGAGACGTCGTGCTTGCTGTATTCCCGGTTGCACCGGGAATACCTGCGGACACCGAGGCGTATCTTGCGGACCTGACTGACCGATACGTCGAAGACGCCTATCACTCGTTATCGATTGAGGGCTACCAGGTCAGCGAAGGACTGATCGCAAAGATTGCCGCCGGTGCCTGGAAACCCGAAGCCAGTAACGAGGATCGACAAGATCGAAATGCGCTAGCCGCAAAAGGCTACTTTCAAGCGTTCAAGCAAGTACGCGAAAGCGTGATCCAGATCTTGAAGCGGGATAATCCGGGACGGGTGGTGAGGCAGCAACACCATGATTGGTACATGCAGTTGTTTGAACCGTCGGTACTGGCGGGCATACTTGAGGCAAAGCATCTGGCGGGGTACCGGGCGAACATGGTGTACATTCGTAATGCCCGACACGCCCCTCCGCGCTACGAGGCAGTTCGGGCCGCGATGCCCACCTTGTTCGATTTGTTGACAGAGGAGACGGAGCCTGCCGTGAGGGCGGTTCTGGGCCATTTCGTTTTTGTGTATCTCCATCCGTATATGGACGGAAATGGCCGTATGGGACGCTTCTTGATGAACGCCATGCTCGCATCTGGCGGCTACCCTTGGACGGTGGTGAAGGTGTCCGACCGAAATCAGTACATGCGAGCCTTAGACCAGGCCAGCTCCGATGGAAATATCGAACCATTTGCCAGGTTTATCGCTACCTGCGTTGAGCTCCAACAAGCGGCGTCCGCTGCCGCGAATAAGCACCAGAACGACTGACTTGCTGACCTCCTTGCCACTTTGGCTTGGAGGGCGTTTTCATTTCACCGGCGCCCGATGCTTCACCATCGGTGGGTCGCTATAGCAAAGAGTGGCCAGGTGTCATTTTCCTCTGCTATCCAGCATCCTTTTTATTTCCGGTACGCATGATCCGCATTCCGTGCCGCATTTCAGCTTGTCTTGCAGTCCGGCCAAGTCTGTGCCCTGATCTAGGGCGGCGAGGATTTCCTGTTCGGAGACGTTCTTGCAGTTGCAAATGATTTTCCCGCGCGTGGATCCGCCCACCGGGGGCGTGTTCAGCGGCGCCAGCGCCCACAGGCGGATTTGTTCGAAGGGCAGGCCGGCGGCGATCATTTCCTTGAGCCAGTCGCGGGCGGCGGTTTCTCCAGTGAGGCGAGCGGCAACGACTTCGCCCTGGTCGACCAGAATGCGTTTGGAGATACCGCGCTTGGTGTCCTGGTAGCTGATGCTTGCATCTTCATCGTCCAGACCCAGCAGTTGGTCGATTTTTTCTATCAGTTCGGGCGCGATGGCCTGGTCGCCTGCCACGCGCAACACCAGCACAGCTTCGTCGTGGCCGTACAGTCCCAATGTGGCATGCTGGAACTGTGCCAGCAGGGCTTGCACGCGTGGTAGCAGAGACAGTGCGCCATAGCGCCGGAGGGCGACCATTTGCCATTGCCAGGGCAGTTTCTCAACGCTGACTGCGGCGTGCTTGAGCTCGGGCTGGAAAGAGGTCGGGTCGAAGGTGGAGAGGGTCAGGGCATTGGCACCGGGCGAATTCATGCTTTGGCTGCCCCAGTGCATGGGGAGGAAAACCTGACCGGGTCGCATTTCCTGCGACGCCTGGATGCGCACTGTGCAAAATCCGCGTTTGCTTGAAACACGTGTGATGTCGCCGTCCTTGAGGCCGCGCCGCTGCATGTCTTCGCTGTTCATGGAGAGCAGCGGTTCCTCAACGTGGCTGAACAGGCGCGCCACCGTGCCGGTGCGGCTCATGCCGTGCCACTGGTCACGCAGGCGGCCGGAATTGAAGTGGAAGGGGTGGCGGGCATCGGTCTGTTCCGCTGTGGACTGATAGCGCGTGTTGGCAAAGCGGGCGCGGCCAGTAGCGGTCGGGAAGTGGCCATCTTCGTACAGTCTTGCTTTGCCACGCACAGCCTGGGCCGGGAACGGCCATTGTTGCGGCCCCCGCTCTTCCAGCAGGCGGTAGGAGAGGCCGGTGATATCGAGATCGCGGCCATGCGTGGTGGCGCGATGTTCGTTGAAAATATCCTCGGCGCAGGAATAGGGAAACAGCGTCTCTCCCCCCGGAGACTTGAGCTTGACGGCAAGACGCCGCGCGACATCGGTGGCGATTTCCCAGTCCGGGCGCGCTGCGCCGGGCGGGGTGCGGGCGGGGTTGAGGTGGGTGATGCGGCGCTCGGAATTGGTGATCGTCCCTTCCTTTTCGCCCCAACTCGCAGCTGGCAGGAGCAGGTCGGCATAGGGGACGGTTTCGGTGGTGCGGTAGGCTTCCTGCAAAATGACAAATTCGGCTTTTTCCAGCGCTTCGCGTACCTTGGTCTGGTCGGGCATGGAAAGCGCTGGGTTGGTGCACACAATCCAGATCAGCTTGATCTCGCCCTGGCGCAGGGCTTCAAACATTTCTACTGCGGTTTTTCCCTGTTGTTCTGGAATCCGCTCTACGCCCCATAGTTGGGCCACTTCGGCCCGGTGTTCCGGGTTGGTCATGTCCCGGTGGGCCGGCAGCAGATTGGCCATGCCGCCGACTTCGCGGCCACCCATGGCGTTCATCTGGCCGGTCAGCGAAAGCGGCCCGCTTCCCGCTCTGCCAATCTGGCCGGTGGCCAGATGCAGGTTGATCAGCGCCGCATTCTTGTCGGTGCCGTGGCTGGACTGGTTCAGCCCCTGGCAATACAGCGACAGGGTGTCGCCCGATTCGCCGAACCATTTTGCCGCCAGAATGATGTCGTGGGCGGCGATGCCGCAAATTTCCGCTGCCACTGCGGGTGTGTATTCGCGTACGGTTTCCTTGAGCGCTTCAAAGCCTTCCGTATGCCTGCGGATGTAGTTCGTATCGGTCAGGCCTTCCCAAAGCAGCACGTGCAGCATGGCGTTGAACAGCGCCACATCGGTGCCGGGCAGGATGGAAAGGTGCAGGTCGGCCACGGCGGCGGTATCGGTGCGGCGCGGATCAACGACGATCAGTTTGAGATCGGGGTTGGCCTGCCTGGCCGCTTCGATGCGGCGGAACAGGATGGGGTGAGCGTAGGCCGTGTTGGAGCCGGCGATGAAGATGCATTTTGCCTGTTCAATGTCGTCGTAACAGGCCGGCGGCGCGTCCATGCCCAGGGTTTTTTTATAGCCCGAGACGGCGGATGACATGCACAGGCGGGAATTGGTGTCGATGTTATTGGTGCCGATCAAGCCTTTCGCCAGCTTGTTGAAGACGTAATAGCCCTCGGTCAGCAATTGTCCGGAAACGTAGAACGCGACGCTGTCCGGGCCATGTTGCCGGATCGTTGTCGCAAGGCGGTCGACGGCATAATCCAGCGCCTCGTCCCAATCCAGTTTCTCTCTGGCTTCCAGACGGTTCAGCCGCAGTTCCGGATAAAGCAGACGGGTGTCAGTGACCGCAGAGCGGTGCAGGTTGGCGCCCTTGGTGCAAAGGCGGCCGAAATTGGCAGGGTGGTCGGGATCGCCGCGCACACCAACGATCTGCCCCTGATCGGTGCTGATGATGACGCCGCAGCCGACGCCGCAGTAGCAACAGGTGGATTTGACTTCGGCCACGTTCAGCCCCTTAAACCGAGTTTAGAGTATTAGTGATTACTTATTTTACCCTGCTTCAGCCATTTGCTGAACCAGCGAGTTTTTTTCCGCCATCAGCTTGCCGGTGAGTGCAAACCCGAGCAGTTTTTTATCCGGGCCGAGGAAGCGGGCGCGTACGCCTTGCTCGCTTGTTTCTTCCTGCCATTCCCCTTCGACACCCTGATTCGGCGGACAGACGACTATCGGACAGGCTGGGGTTTTGATGACGACCGGCATGAGCGGATAACTCAGGCTGGCTGAAGTGCCTGCCAGAATTTTTGCCAGGGTGCGTGCCTGCTGCATGAGCGGCATGACGAATGGCAACACCTTGCCCTGGGCTTCGGCGCAATCGCCGATGGCGTAGATGTCAGGCATGCTGGTTTGCAGTTGGTCGTTTACCAGAATGCCGCGATTGACCTGGATGCCTGCGGCGCTCGCCAATGCGGTTCTGGCGCGCAGTCCGACAGCAGAGAGAACCAGATCGGTTTCCATGCTTGAACCATCGGAAAAGCCGAGTTGCAGCCCCTGTTCGGTTCGGTTAACCCCTTCGGCCTTGATGCCGAAGCGCCAGTTGATACCGAGATCGGCCAGTGATTGCTGGAGGCGCCGATTGGCTTCCGGGGGAAGTAGCGCACCGAGCGGGCGGCTGCCAGGATCAATGACGTCGATGCGGATGTCGGCAGACAACAGGTCATTGGCAAACTCGCAGCCGATCAGGCCGGCGCCGAGAATGGCAATGCGCTTTATTCCTGCCAGCTTTTCCCGAAAGCGGGCGTAGTCATCCAGGTCGTTGACCGATAACACCTCGTCGGTGGCATTGCCTGCCATGGGTGGGCGAAAAGGATCGGCGCCCAGCGCGAGCACCAGTCGGGCATATTCGATGTCTTGACCGTCGACGGTCATGGTGTGCCGCGCCGGGTCGATTGCGCTGACTCTGGCGCGTGCCATGATGGTGATCTTGAGTTCCTGTTCCATCTGGGCAGCGGGCTTGTTGATCAGTTGCTGTGCGGTTTTTCCGCCTGCCAGCGCATTCGAGAGCATGGGCTTGGAATAGAAGTAGCCCTCCTCGGCAGTCACCATGAGCAGGGGCGAGTCTGCATCCAGTTTGCGCCACTCGCGCGCCAGTGTGAAACCGGCCAGGCCACTGCCGACAATAATGGTGGGATGCATGCTATTTCCTTGGCAGTGACGGAACAGGGCTTGATCGGCATTCATGCGCCGATCCCGGAACGGGTGCTAACAGGCCCTAGATTTCAACCATTTCGAAATCGGATTTGCTGACGCCACAATCCGGGCATACCCAGGTGTCGGGTACATCACCCCAACGGGTTCCAGCCGCAATACCTTCATCCGGCGCCCCAGCGACTTCGTCGTAAACCCAGCTGCATACCACGCACTGATATTTTTTCATTTGATTTTCCTGATTAAGTTTAGAAATTAGAACAGGTCAAATCAGGTTCAAATGCCATTTTTCAAGAATCAGTTCCTGATTCAGGCCAGCTTGATTGATTGCTTTTGCTGTCTTCAGTGACCGGCGGCGTATCAAGCTTGGCGATACAGGGCATGTCTGCGGACAGGATGGCTTGCCGCAAGGCCTCAAGCGCAGCAGGGCGGGGGAAGCGTTTGCGCCAGGCGAGGGCGACGCGGCGTCCCGGAACCGGGGCGGTGAAGGGGAGGAAGGCCAGCAGTTCATTTTCCTGCTGAATGGGACTGATGGCGCTGCATGGCAAGACCGTGATCCCGGCGCCGCTGGCGACCATGTAGCGGATGGTTTCAAGCGAGCTGCCTTCAAGGGTCTTTTGCATGCTGCCCTGCGTGGAAGCGGATCGATTCAAGGCGGGGCAGGCTTGCAGGATCTGGTCGCGAAAGCAATGTCCATTGCCGAGCAGGAGCAGGTTTTCCTCGGCCAGTTCTGTGCTGCTGACTGAGGTTTTTGTATGCCAGGGATGGGTCTGGGGAATCGTGACGACAAATGGCTCATCATAGAGCGCCTGGGTCATGATGCCGGGTTCCGCGAAGGGGAGGGCGATAATGATGACGTCCAGATCGCCCTGCTTGAGGCGTTCTCTCAACCTGGATGTAAAGTTTTCCTCTAGCAGCAAAGGCATCTGTGGCGCGGCCCGGTGCATGGCTGGAATGAGTTTGGGCAGAAGGTAGGGGCCGATGGTGTAGATCGCGCCGACGCGCAAAGTGCCGATCAATTGATCGTGGCCCTGCTGGGCGAGGGTCTTGATATTCGAGGCTTCTTCCAGCACCCGCTGTGCCTGGGCGACAATCTGTTCGCCGATCGGCGTGACAGTGATTTCGTTGCTGGCGCGCTCGAACAGCGCAACATCAAGTTCCTCCTCCAGTTTGCGGATCGCGACGCTCAAGGTCGGCTGACTGACAAAGCAGGCTTCGGCGGCGCGCCCAAAATGGCGAGTGCGAGCAAGGGCGACGATGTAGCGGAGTTCGGTGAGGGTCATGTGGGGGTATTGTATGTGCCAAAATAAGGGGCGTATACTCAAAGCGTTTGTGATTGAAAGGAGATCGCCATGAACGTAAGCATGAATTCCAGCGCCGCTCTGGCTTCATCGGCCGGCAGTGCGACCGGTGCTTCTGTCGCGGCCGGTATTTCGGTTCTGAAGAAAGCCCTGGATATTGAAGCTCAGAATGCACTCCAGTTGATCAATGCGATTTCTCAGTCTCAACAGGGCAGTTTGCCGCCCAATCTCGGAAACAATATCAATACCACTGCCTGACCCCGGCTGGCGGCTTTACCGCCAGTCTTGCTCCCCTGCCTGCTTCCTGCTCAGTCCCTGCTTTCTCTTTCGCGTGACTTGAAGAAACCGATTATTCCCGGTGCGATGGAAAGCAGGATGATGGCCAGCATGACCAACGTCAGATTTTCCTGGATAACGGGAATGTTGCCGAAGAAATATCCTCCCAGCACGAATGCGCCGACCCAGGCCAGGCTCCCGCTCAAGCTGAACAGAACGAATTTTCGATAGTGCATGTTTCCCATGCCGGCCACAAAAGGTGCAAAGGTTCGGATGATGGGAAAGAAGCGAGCCAGGAAGATGGCTTTGCCACCATGTTTTTCATAGAACTGGTGGGTTTTTTCCAGATAAGCCGGATTCAGCAGGCGAGAGGTTCGGCTTTTGAATATTTTTGGCCCAGCCAGGCGACCGACCCAGTAATTGGTGTTATCGCCCAGAAACGAGGCCGACGCCAGCAAGACCAGCAGCCATTGCACATCCATGGCGCCGGTAGCGGCGATGGCGCCGGTGACGAAGAGCAGTGAATCGCCCGGCAGAAAAGGGGTGACGATCAGTCCGGTCTCGCAAAAAATGACCAGAAACAGCGCCAGATAAATCCAGGTGCCATATTCTGCGATCAGGACGGGCAGATGCTTGTCCAGATGCAGGACAAGGTCGATGAAGGAAAGAATGAATTCCATGAGCGGGGTCTGGCTCGATCAGGGCATCATTTCCGCTTCGTCATCCTTCTTGATTGGTTTGATGAATTGCTCGCGCGTGATGCCGAGCCACAATACGACCGGGCTCGCCACCAGGACGGAGGAATAAGTGCCGACCACGATCCCGATGGTCAGCGCCAGCGCGAAGCCGTGCAAAGTCTCACCGCCAAACAGCAGCATGGCCAGCACCATCAGTTGGGTCATGCCGCTGGTGAGGATGGTTCGCGACAAGGTGGCGGTCTTGGCATTGTCCATGATGGCGGCGATGTTGGTCATGCGCGTGGTTCTGAAATTCTCTCGAATCCGGTCGAACACCACTACCGTGTCGTTGACGGAATAACCCAGAATCGCCAGTACGGCGGCCAGCACGGTCAGCGAAAATTCCCATTGGAAGAGTGAAAACACACCCAGGACGATGAAAATATCATGCGCCGTAGCGAAGATGGCGCCAGCCGCAAAGCGCCATTCAAAGCGCACAGCCAAGTAGAGCGAGATGCCGATCGAAACCACGATCAGCGCCAGAGCACCATCGTCAAACAGTTCCTTGCCGACTTGGGGGCCGACAAATTCGACGCGGCGCAGCTCAACTTTTGCATCGGCCTGTTTCAGCAGGCCAAAGACCTTTTCCGATAATTGTGCCGAGGTAGAGCCCTCCTTGACGGGCAGACGAATCAGGACGTCGGTCGAGGTGCCGAAGCTTTGCACTTGCGCATCGCCAAATCCGTTTTTTCCCAGATGGTCGCGGATGGCAGGCAGGTCGGCGGCGACCGGGTAGCCCACTTCCATCACAGTCCCACCGGTGAAATCCACGCCGAGATTGAGGCCTTTGGTAGCCAGCAGGACAATGGAAGCCAGGATGAAAAAGATCGATAAAAAGATGGTGCTGCGCGCAAAGCGCATGAAGGGGATGTCGCGGGTGGGTTTGAAAATTTCCATGGTTGAGCCTATTAAAGTGAAACTCGCGTAGCGAGTCTAAGTCCCTCTCTCCCCTCGGGAGAGAGCAAGGAGAGAGGGAAACTGTCATGGCGATTTATCATGACAGTTAAATGGATACTTTGGTCAGGCGTTTGGCCTGGCCATAAGTCAGATTGACGGTGGCACGCGAGATCACGACGGCGCTGAACATGGAGGTCAGAATGCCCAGGCACAGGGTGACAGCGAATCCGCGCACCGGCCCGGAGCCTAGCCAGAACAGAGCGACGCCCGCAATCAGCGTGGTGACGTTGGAGTCCAGAATGGTGGCCCAAGCGTGTTCATATCCCGCGTAAATGGCCGCCTGCGGGGAGTTTCCGTTGCGCAGTTCTTCCCGGATGCGCTCCGCGATGATGACGTTGGCGTCAATTGACATGCCCAGCGTCAGGGCGATACCGGCGATGCCGGGCAGCGTCAGCGTGGCCTGCATGATGGAGAGCAGGGCAAGTAGCAAAAACACGTTGGTGGCCAGCGCGAAAACGGAGATGAGGCCGAAAAACTGGTAATAAACGGACATGAAAACGGCGATCAGGGCAAAGCCGATCAGGGTCGAATTGAAGCCCTTGCTGATGTTTTCTGCGCCCAGACTGGGGCCGACGGTGCGTTCTTCGATGATTTCCATCGGCGCGGCGAGCGAACCAGCGCGCAGCAGCAGGGAGACGTCGTTGGCTTCCTGCGTGGTCATGGCGCCGCTGATTTGCACGCGACCGCCGCCGATTTCCTCGCGGATTACCGGAGCGGTCACCACTTCGGCCTGACCTTTTTCGATCAGCAGAATCGCCATGCGTTTGCCGACGTTCTCGCGAGTCACTTGACGGAAAATTCGGGCGCCGCGTCCATCAAACGAGATATGCACGACCGGTTCGCTGGTTTGCTGGTCGAAGCCGGGCGCCGCATCGCTGATGTATTCACCGGTTAGAACAACCTGTTTCTTGACCAGTATCTGAGCGCCGCCGCGTTCTGAATGTAACTCGGTTCCAAATGGAATTTCGCCGCGCATGGCGGCGGCCAGATCATGCTCGTCGTCCACCATGCGGATTTCCAGCGTGGCGGTACGACCCAGGATCTCTTTTGCCTTGGCCGTGTCCTGCACGCCAGGAAGCTGAACGATGACGCGCTCTGCGCCTTGCTGCTGAATGATGGGCTCGGCAACACCCAGTTCGTTGACCCGGTTGCGCAGGGTGGTGATGTTTTGCTGGATGGCGAATTCCTGGCTACGCTTTTGCGCGGCGGGACTCAGGCTGGCGATGATCTTGAACTCGTCCCCTTCCTGGGTTTCTTTGAGCGTCAGATCGGGCATGGCTTTCGATAGTTCGCTCACACCCTTGCTGCGTGCTTCCGCATCGCGGAATTTGACCGAAATGGTCTGGTCTGGCTGGCGTGTCACGCCGCTATAGGCAATCTTTTTCTCGCGCAGCGCGCCACGAATATCGTTAGCCGCGCTTTCCATTTTCTTGACCAGCGCCGCTTTCATGTCCACTTCCAGCAGAAAATGCACGCCGCCGCGCAGATCCAGGCCGAGATACATGGGCAGGGCGTGAATACTGGTCAGCCATTGCGGGGAACTGGAGATCAGATTCAGCGCAACGATGTAACTGTTACCCAGCTTGGCTTGCAGCAGATCCTTGACCTTGATCTGGGTGTCTGTGTCGCTCAGGCGTACCTTGATGCTGCCTGCTTCCAAGGCAATTCCCTGGCTGGTAATCTGGTTTTGCTTGAGCACCTCTTCCACTGATTGCAAGGTGTTCTGGTCGACCTTGACGGTAGCGCGGACAGAGGAAATCTGCACGGCGGGCACTTCGCCGAAAAAATTTGGCAGGGTATATAGAAAGCCGAGCAGCAAGGCTGTTGCGACAAGGATGTACTTCCACAGGGGATAGCGGTTCATGGGGACTCCGAGATGTGCGCGCGGCGGGAGCCAAAGCCCCGCGCCTGTTCGCTGCTATAGCGCTTTGATGGTGCCTTTGGGAAGCAGGTTGATAATCGCCTGTTTCTGAACATTGATGATGGTATTTTCGGCAATTTCGACACTGATGTAATTGTCGTTGACCTTGACCACTTTGCCGAGCAGGCCGCCGGTCGTAACGACTTCATCGCCTTTTTGCAGGGCTTCGAGCATGTTTTTCTGCTCTTTGCCGCGTTTCATCTGCGGGCGGATCAGCATGAAGTAGAAGAGAATGAAAATGACGACCAGGGGAAGAAACTGCATCAGGCCACCGGTAGGGTCTTGCGCCGGGTCGGCAGCATAGGCATTGCTAATGAACACGTCTTGGTACTCCAACAGTTGAATGGGCAGAAAAACTGCGTGATTCTATCATGACCCGGAGCGCCTATCCCTAAACTCCTGCGAAAATTGCGTAAACCGTTGTTCTGAAATGGATTCCCGGATTCCTCTCATCAGTTCCTGATAGTAGTACAGGTTGTGGATGGTGTTGAGGCGTGCCCCCAGAATTTCCCCGATGCGGTGCAGGTGGTGCAGATAGGCGCGGGTGAAATTTCGACAGGTATAACAGCCGCATTGCTCGTCCAGCGGGCGGGTATCGAGCCGGTATTGGGCATTCTTGATCTTGATGTTGCCCGAGCGGGTGAACAGCCAGCCGTTGCGGGCATTACGCGTGGGCATGACGCAGTCGAACATGTCGATGCCATGGCTGACGGCTTCCACGAGGTCTTCCGGCGTGCCGACGCCCATCAGGTATCGCGGCTTGTCGGCAGGCAGACCGGGCGCGGTGTGGGCGAGGATGCGTCGCATGTCTTCCTTGGGTTCGCCGACCGAAAGTCCCCCGATGGCGTAGCCGTCGAAGCCGATATGGGTCAGCTCGCGCAGGGATTCGTCGCGCAGGGATTCGTGCATGCCGCCCTGTACGATGCCGAACAGCGCATTGGGGTTGCCTTCATGGGCTTTTTTCGAACGCTCCGCCCAGCGTAGCGACAAACGCATGGATTCCGCTGCCTGGCGCAAATCGGCGGGGTAGGGCGTGCATTCGTCGAAGATCATCACGATGTCGGAATTCAGCACTTTCTGGATGCGCATGGATTCCTCCGGCGAGAGGAAGCAGCGGTCGCCATTGACCGGCGACTGGAATTTGACGCCCTCTTCGGTAATTTTGCGCAATGCTCCCAGGCTGAAGACCTGGAAGCCGCCACTGTCGGTCAGAATCGGGCCATCCCAGTTCATGAAGCGGTGCAGTCCGTCGTGTGCGGCGATGACTTCCAGTCCGGGGCGCAACCAGAGATGAAAAGTGTTGCCCAGCACGATATGCGCGCCAATCTCCTTTACCTCGTCGGGCGACATGGCCTTGACCGAGCCATAGGTGCCAACCGGCATGAAGGCGGGGGTTTCCACCTTGCCGTGGGCCAGAGTCAGCGTGCCGCGTCGAGCCGGGCCGTCCGTTGTGTGAAGTTTGAATTCCATGTTTTTGAGCGTCGTAAAGTTTTCCGACGCGAAGCATATCAGGCGGTCCCTATTAGGGAAACCATGCCGAGTGAAACCATGGCAGGGCTATCCATTTCCGGTTATATTTCGCCTAATGAATCAGAAACGGCGCTTTACATGATATCCGAACTACAACCCGTCAAACGGCAGGAAATAGAAGTTGGCAAACCCCTGCGCTGGAATGTCTACGACAAGGATCACAAGCTGTTGCTCAAGCGCGGTTCAGTTATCCGCAGTGAAACTCAGATCGATGTACTGGGCAAACAAGGCCTGTATTCGGATCGGCGTGAGAGTGGCGGCATCATGCGGACTCATAAACTCGCCCCGGATGCGCCCACAAATGCGCCGCCCAGGGATGACGAGAAGTCAGTCTCCGACATGCACCTTCACATCGGGGAGGTCATGCAGCTACAACCGATTGACGCTGACGACAAGGATCGATACCTGGTCAAGCTGATCGGGTTTCTGGATAAACGCAGCATTCTGGTTTCTACGCCTACCCTTGATGGCCAGGTGTTGTTTATCAAGGAAGGGCAGACCTTCGATGTGCGCACTTTCAGCGGCAGGGAGGTGTACCACTTCACGGCGAGCGTGATGCGTTCCTGTACCTCGCCTTACCCCTATTTGCATTTGGCGTTTCCGCGCGTGGTCAAAGGGTTTGTCGTGCGTAATGCGACGCGGGTCAAGGTCAAACTGATCTGTACTGTTGCCAATTCGCAGGGGGGCGAGCAGGCGCCAAAAATTCCGTGCGTCCTGTCTGATTTGAGCACCAGCGGCGCCCAGTTGGAATCAAGTCGAGAATTGGGTGAAGTCGGCGACGAATTGATCGTGTCGTTGCGTCTGAACCTGTTTGAGGACGACTCTTCGTACCTTTCCCTGACTTCGACGATGCGGCGTATTATCACTGACGAGCCAGGCAATACGCCGGGTTCGATCCTCTATGGTATTTCGTTCCAGACGCATACTTCGACTGATCGCCTGATGCTGGAGAATTTTATTTTCAGGAATATGGAGTTAACGTGATTCAATCTGCAAGTTATCGACCCAGACTTTCCCGTCGCCGTGCAGAATCAAGCTGAGCTCAAGATGTGTTGCATCTTCCGGCAGCTTTGTGGACAGGTCGAGTTTTTTCCATTCAGTATCACCCGTGATCGAGCCGTCCGGCGTTTGAAAATAGCCTAGTTCGTGGCCTGTCCGCAGAATTTTAAGCCCGATGAAAAACCCGTTGGCTGTGACGCCTTGCGCTTTGATCTGTGCCGATATCGTGATGTCGCGCCCCGCAAGTGATCCAGCCTGGAAAACCTGGTTTGCGCCACCCCATTCAGGAATGGCCATGTTTTTGATGGACAGGCAGGATTTTCCGCTGAATGCCTGAGCGTCATCCCTCTCGACAAGATAACTGTTGCCAGCATGAACGACGCCAGACCAGCCAGAAGGCAATCCCGTGTCGGATTTTTCCTCGAAATCAGGGTTTTGCAGGGTTGCTGGAATCGCCGCGATACGAGCCATGCGCCTTTTGATTTTTTCGTTGGGGATAGGCTCGTCGGCACAAGCTGGCGTGGCAAAGGCCAAAGCGCAGGTCAGCGCGAGTGCATGGAAGAGCCTTTGACTGATTTTCATGCGCGCCTTTCTATGCGGCTTGTACCGGGATGGCCTGTCGCCGGTCGAGAATCCGATTTTTTGCATCGACGTATACCAGGTCAGGGTGGTATTTCTGAAGTTCAAGGTCATTGTAGCTGGCGTAGCTGGCGATGATGATCAGATCGCCGGGATTGGCTTTGTGCGCGGCGGCGCCATTGATGGAGATGACGCCGGAGTCGCGTTGGGCCCGAATGGCGTAAGTGCTGAAACGCTCGCCATTGGTGATGTTGTAGATTTCGATTTGCTGATATTCGCGGATATCGGCCGCTTCCAGCAGGGTCTCATCGATCGCGCAGGAACCTTCATAGTGAAGCTCGGCATGCGTGACGGTCACGCGATGCAATTTTGATTTGAGCATGGTTCTTTGCATGATGGCCTCCCTCAAAACCGGGATAAAGGGCGGACATTATAAGCTGCCTGAACGCTTAAATACAAATTTCCAGATTGTCGATCAAACGGGTTGCGCCCAGACGGGCTGCGCCGAGAACCACCATTTGCCTGTCTTCAGGGGTGGCGGGTTGAAGTGTATCCGCGTGCCGGATCGAGATGTAATCGACTTTCCAGCCGTGTGAAGACAGATCCATGACAGCGCTGCTTTCCAGCAAGTGCAAGTCTTTCCCCCCACTACTCAACTGCCGACAGATTTTTTCAAGATTCTGGTAAAGGCGAGGGGCTTCTGCACGCTCAGTGGGGCTGAGGTAGCCATTGCGCGAGGAAAGAGCCAGGCCATCCTCTGCTCTGCGTGTTTCGACCGGGATGATGATGACCGGAAGATTCAGTTGCGCTGTCATGAGACGAATGATGTGGAGTTGCTGAAAATCCTTTTTGCCGAACAGTGCGGTCTCAGGCTGGACGATATTGAACAGTTTGAGCACGATGGTGGCGACACCCCGGAAGTGGCCGGGGCGAGCTGCGCCGCAAAGTTCATTTGCGACTGGTGGTGGATCGACATGAAACTGCTGCGCTGTCGGAAACAGCGTTTCCACGCTTGGGGTGAAGACGATGTCTGCACCTGCATTTGCCAGCAGGCGGCAATCCTGCTCCAGCGTGCGTGGGTATTTTTCAAGATCTTCACCCGCCCCGAATTGCAGGGGGTTGATGAAAATGCTGACAACAACGTATTGCCCCTGTTTTTTGGCTGCGCTCACCAGATCCAGATGACCTTCGTGCAGGTTGCCCATGGTTGGGACAAAGGCGATGCCTTGCCTGTTTTTCAATGCTTCGCGCAGGACATCGATGCGAGCAATGATTTCCATTAGTATGAAACTCGCGTAGCGAGCCAGCGTCCCTCTCTCCCCTCGGGAGAGAGCAAGGAGAGAGGGGAACGGGCATGCAGAAGATTTGTTTTGATGTTCATCATGCCCGTTAGAAGCTGTGCTCCGGGGTAGGGAAGCTCATTGCCTTGACGGCTTGAACATAGGCGCTGACTGCGTCCTGAACGCTGTGGCTGCCAGCCATGAAGTTTTTGGCAAAACGCGGTGTCTTGCCGCCGTAGATGCCGATTGCGTCATGCAGAACCAGTACCTGACCGGAACAATCCGGGCCGGCGCCGATGCCGATGGTCGGAATGGCCAGTTCCTGGCTGATGCGCTGCGCCAGGCTGGCGGGGATGGCTTCCAGTACCAGCAAGCCGGCGCCTGCCTGTTGCAGCGCCAGAGCGTCGTGGTGTAGTTCGGCAGCACTGTTCTCGTCGCGACCTTGCACCCGGTATCCGCCGAGCTGATGCACCGACTGGGGTTGCAGCCCGATATGGCCGCAGACCGGAATCCCCCGGCCAGTCAGGAAAACAACCGTTTCGAGCATGTTCCGGCCGCCTTCGAGCTTGACCATATGGGCGCCAGCAGCCATCAGCATGGCGGCGCTGCGGTAAGCTTGCTGCGGACTTTCCTGGTAACTGCCGAAGGGCAGGTCGGCGATGACGAAAGCTTTTTTCGCGCCCCTGCTGACGCAGCGGGTGTGATAGATCATCTGCTCCAGCGTGACGGCCAGCGTGGTGCTTTCGCCTTGCAGAGTCATGCCCAGCGAGTCGCCGACCAGCAGGATTTCCACCCCTGCATTTTCCAGCAAGCTGGCGAAACTGGCGTCATAGCAGGTTAACACCGCGATTTTTTCTCCGGTGTCGCGCATTTTTTGTAGTGTGTGCAGGGTAATCATTATTTACTCTCCACGATTAAAGAATTCGCGGCTGCCCCGCATGTTGGCGATTTTTTCCAGTAGCAGCACAAAATCTCCGGGTTGGTCGGTGAAATTGAGGTTTTCGCTATTCACGATCAGCAGCGGTGAGGCTTCATAGTGATGAAAATAGTGGCTGTAACTGTCGGCCAGTTGGCTCAGATATTCCTGGGTGATGGTCTGCTCGTAATGAATATTGCGCTGCAGGACGCGTTCCATCAGCGCCTCGACAGGCGCTTGCAGGTAGATGACCAGATCGGGTTTGGGCATCTGGGGTTTGAGGTGGCGGAACATTTCACGGTAGAGCTTGAATTCTTCGTCGGAGAGATTCAGGCGAGCGAACAGGGGGTCCTTGTCCAGCAGAAAGTCGGTGACCGTGGCAAGTTGAAACAGATCGTCCTGCGCCAGTTCGCGCATTTGTGCGGCGCGTTGAAAAAGAAAGAACAACTGCGTCGGCAGGGCGTAGCGCTCGGGATCATGGTAGAACTTGGCCAGAAACGGGTTGCTCGCAGCATCCTCCAGGATCAGGCGTGTATGAAAGTGCTCCGCGAACATTCTGGCCAAGGTGGTTTTGCCCGCGCCGATCGGGCCTTCGATCACGATGAAACGGTAGCGGATGCTACTCATGCATTTGCCTGGTTATAAAGCTGCATGGAAGCTGTTTCAGAGTGCAGGCGATGTAGTGATTGCCCCGCGCAGGAGGCGAGATAATCCGCTGCTTTTCCCAGGCCTGGAATCCGGCATTCAGGGGAGATTTCGAGGAGCGGCAACAGCACAAAGGCGCGTTCATGCATGCGTGGGTGCGGCAAGGTCAGGCCGTGTTCGTGGTAAATCAGACCGTCATAGATCAGCAAGTCCAGATCCAGCACTCTCGGCGAATTGGGAAATTCACGCACTCTGCCGCGTCGATGTTCGATTTCCAGCAGGCTTTCCAGCAGTTGTCGCGGGGTCAGCCGGGTTTCGATCAATGCCGCTGCATTGACGAAATCGGGTTGATCCTGATATCCCCACGGCGCGCTGCTATAGAGCGAAGAGCGGCTTAGCAGGCGGGTTTCATGCAAGTCGTCCAGTTCGCCAAAGGCCTCCTTTACCTGCCTGACGGGGTCATCAAGATTGCTGCCAAGCGCGACAAAGGCGCGAATGAAATGGGACGCGGACATCAGTCGATAGCGGGCGTGGCTTCGCCGGTTTGCTGTATTTTGGGTTTGCGCCGCCGCCGTTTTTTCTTTTCCGTGTCCGGCAGCAACATCTCGGCACGCTGGTTCTCGCTCGCGTGCTGAAATTTTTCCCACCACTGGCCGATTTCCATGTCGATTTCACCGCTCTCGCCGCGCAGCAGGAGAAAATCGAATGCCGCCCGGAAGCGTGGATGACTGAGCAGGGCAAAGGGACGCTTGCCAGCGCGTTGCTCAAAACGCGGTTGCAAACCCCAGATTTCCTTCATGGTGGCGGTATAGCGCCGAGGGATGGCCAACATTTCGACCTGTGTCTGGATGACCTGTTCCATGGCTTGATACAGCGCGGGAATGGAGCGCTCGCCCGCGTCCTCGATTTTTTTGGACAGGGTCAGCACTTCATGCCAGAGCAGGGCTGCAAATAGGAAGGCAGGGGAAACCGGTTTGTCTTCCTTGATGCGCAAATCGGTCTGGTGCAGGGAAAGGGTGATGAAGCGTTCGCCTTGCGGTTGCTCCAGAATCACGTCAAGCAGGGGAAGCGTGCCGTGATGCAGTCCTTCCGCCCGCAACTGCTTCAGGCTGCGCTGGGCATGGCCGGAAAACAGCAGTTTGAGCATTTCGTCGAACAGGCGCGAGGGCGGAACATCTTTCAGCAACCCCCCCATGCCCGCGATGGGCGCACGCGCAGCCGGGTCGAGGGTGAATTCCAGTTTGGCGGCGAAGCGCGCGGCGCGCAGCATGCGAACAGGATCTTCCTGGTAGCGGGTGCGCGGGTCGCCGATGATGCGCAATACGCCTGCCTTGAGATCCTTGTAGCCGTTGTGGTAGTCCCAGATTTCGCCGTTGCCGGGGTGATAGAACATGGCGTTGATCGTGAAGTCACGGCGCAGGGCGTCTTCTGCCTGGCTGCCAAACACGTTGTCGCGCAGGATACGCCCGGCATCGTTGCTGACCCGGCGACCGTCATCACTGTCTTCGCCCTCCTCCACTCCTGCGCCGCGAAACGTTGAAACCTCGATGGTCTCTGCGCCGCACATCACGTGTACCAGGCGGAAACGGCGGCCAATGATGCGCGAGCGTCTGAACAGGTTGCGGACTTCTTCCGGTGTCGCATCGGTGGCCACATCGTAGTCTTTGGGTGTCTTGCCCAGCAATAGATCACGGACTGCGCCGCCAACAATGAAAGCCGCAAAACCCGAGCGTTGCAACTCGTCCGTTACCTTGAGCGCACAAGGGTTGAGTTGCTTGCGAGTAATGGTGTGCTGGTTTTCGGAAATGATCTGGCGGCTGGTTTTCCTGGTTTCCATGGCCGAACCGGGCGCGGCTTTGCTGAAAACCTTGCGAATGAATTTACGTATCATGTAGTGAAGTTGTCGTCCTGCTCCGAACTCGGGCTGCTTATTATACTAGATCAGCCGTCAACCATGCTTGTGCACTGACGTTGACCGGCTTGCTGAAATAATATCCCTGGCCGTAATCAACGCCCATGGCTATCAGCAGGCGTATGGTTTCTTCATCCTCGATGTGCTCAGCAATCGTCCTCGCGCCAATGATTTTTGCCAGTTCGCAAATTTGCTGGACGATTTTGACATCTTCCTGATTTTCCTTGATTTTCAATACGAAACTGCCATCGATCTTGACAAATTCCGGCCTGAGATTACGCAGGTAGCTGTAGGTTGAATAGCCCACGCCGAAGTCATCCAGCGCCACATTGCAACTGTCGGCGCGGATTTCTTCGAACAGTCGGATGAATTCATCCGACATTTCCACGGTTTCTCGTTCAGTCAGTTCGAGTGTGATGGAGCGGTTTTTCGCCGGCGGCGAGTTCAATAGGTCACGAAGTTGCTGGGCGAATTCGGGCGCAAAGAAGGAACTCAGGCTGATATTCACGAACAGGTGAACATTTTTAGGCACCTTTTCCAGCGCATAACCAATGACAAACAGATCCATTTCCCGGATCAATCCGAGATCTTCGGCTATCGGGATAAAATCGTCGGCGACCACAAAGGTGTCGCCGCGCTTCATCCGGGTCAGCACTTCATAGGCGACAGTCTTGCGGGATTTCAGATCCACAATAGGCTGCATGAAGGGCTGGATCATGCCTGCGGAAATCGCGTTTTGAACTTCGAAGCCCTGGGAAAAAATTTCCATGATCGCCTCTCCGCGTTCTTTGGAGAGCGTATCGACCCGGTTGCGCCCGCTGTTTTTGGCATGGTAGAGCGCAACGTCCGCTGCCCGTACCATGTCCTGGGGCGTTTTTCCATGAAACGGTGCGACAGCAAAACCAATTGTGGTGCGGATGGTCAGCTTGCCGACAGGCAGATCGATCACGATGTGGCTGAGGTCTTCGTGGATATTGTGACCGGTCTCGCAAGATCCCTCCTTGTCTGAATTTTGCAGCAGCAGTGCAAACTCGTCCCCGGCCAGACGTGCAACCACGCCGCCATGGTGTTCGTTGGAGCGCAGCGTTCGGGCGATGGCCTTCAAAACTTCATCGCCGACAGGATGGCCGTAGGTGTCATTGATGAATTTGAATCCATCCACGTCCACAATCATCAAGGTCAGAGGCTGGTTTTTGTGTATGCTCATGTGCAGCATGTTTTCCAGCAATTCGTCGAAATGGCGGCGGTTGTATACGCCAGTCAGCGGGTCGGTGATGGTGAGGCGATATAGTTCCTGCTCGTGCTGGTGCTGCTGTTCCTGCAGGCGGAGGCTGTCGGTAATGTCTTCCAGCGTCGCCACGATGCCGGTGAACTCGACCTCGTCGTTGAATTGCAGTGCGGTGTGCATGCGCACCCAGATGGAATTGCCAAACTGGTTGCGTACTTCGAGTTCAAGGTCGAAAGGCGGAAGATTCGGCAGGTTGCGGGGTTCGCAAAAAGCCTTGTGCTTGGGCTGGATCAGGAATTCGGAAAACGGCAGGCCGAGGCTGTTTTCGATTGCATGGCCAGTGAGTGTTTCCCAGGCCGGGTTCAGGAAGGTGACGATGCCGTCCTTGTCCACTTCCAGCAGAACTTCGCGCATGTTGTTTATCAGCGTGCGCAACTTGAGTTCCTGTTCGGCGAGCTGGGTGCGCGTGGCTTCCAGCTCCCGAATCTGGCGTTTCATGGTTTTGGCGCTTTCGATAAATGCTTCGGAAAGGTTCCTGACCTCCTCGCTGGCATTGGCTTCCATCGCCAGGATGGACTGATCCCAGTTGCCTTGCGATACTTCGCGCGCCATGGCGGCAAGTGGCGTCAGTGGTGCCATGACGGACCGGACCAACAACTGGATTGCAATCAGATCCACGCCAAGCAACAGCATGAACAGATAGGAAAGCTGGCCGAGCAGCGCTTTGATTTTGTCGTTCAGCGGCTCGTTCGAGAGTTCCAGCGTGATCAGCCCAAGTGTCTGATTGTCGAGCCGGAGTTCGGCGCTGATACGGGGTTGAAGCTTGTCCGGGCTCAGCCATCTGGCAACCGGATGCAGGGGGGGAGATTCTTTGAGCTGATGAAACAAGGCGTTCCCGCTGCTGTCCTTGGCCGTAATTCCAGCCAGGCTGCGGTCACCCAGCATGTTTTCCAGATAAGTCCGGACTGCGCCCGGGCCGCCGGACATCATCTGGCTGACGGCAGGCGCGGAAATGTTGATCATCTTGTGACCGAGCACTTGCCGGTTGGTGATTTCGTTGCCGATCTGCTGGACAAACAGATAAAAGCTGAACAGACCGACTACCACCAGTTGCAGCAGGGCAATGGCGAGCATGATGCGCATATGCAGGGTACGAGGAGGGGCAAACATCATTGATCCGTTTCAGGTGGGAGTGATGTTACTCACGCCTATTCTATGTCTGGAAGATAATAATTGCTATCGCCCGGCAGCATTTTTATACGACATTGGTATAGTTCTTCCAAGTTGCGCACATTAATCTGGCTGGTGCACTCCCCTTGGGATATTTTTCCTTCGTCAAACATCAGGATGGCATGATCGCAGTAGCGGTTGGCCCAGGAAATATCGTGCAGCACCATCACCACCAGGCGGTTCTGCTCGCGGGCAAGCTGGCTGAAGCATTTCATGGTTTCGATTTGATGAGGCAGATCAAGATGCTGCAGGGGTTCATCAAGAAAAAAAATCTGCGGGTTCTGTGTCAGCAGCATGGCGATACGCGCCCGCTGGCGTTCGCCGCCAGACAGGGTGGCGAGCGAGTGCGATTCGAGCGGGTTCAGGGACATTCTGGCCAGGTTCTGCCGGGCGAAATCAATGTCGCCCGCGCCGGGGGCGAGGCTGCCTATGTGTGGAAAACGACCCAGCAGCACGTATTCCAGCACACTGCCGGAGAAAACTGGCGTGTCTTCCTGCAGCAATGCGCCCATTTTCTGAGCCGCGAGGCGGAGGGGCAGGGCATCCGTTGCGACCCCATCCAGTACGACCCGACCCCCAGCCGGCTTCTGGAAACCGATCAATGTGTGCAGCAAGGAGGTTTTGCCACACCCGTTCCGCCCCAGGATGACCCAGCATTCACCCAAGTTCATTTCCAGATTGAGATCGTGACAGAGCACCCTGCCCGGCACGGTTACGCGTAGATGTTCAGCGCACAGCATGTTGGCGAGTCAACAGGGTCAGAAGCAGCGGGACGCCCAGCAGCGCAGTCACGATCCCGACGGGAAGTTGCTGGGGCGCAAACAGCGTGCGCGCCAGGGTGTCGGCCAGTACCAGAAAACTGCCGCCCAGCAGGACGCTGGAGGGAACCAGCCAGCGGTGTTCGTGCATCCCGAGCAGGCGCAAGAGATGCGGCACGATCATGCCGACAAACCCTATGCTTCCTGCTTCCAACACTGCCATGGCGGTAGCGACCGCAGCCAAAAAATAGATTCCCACCTGGAAAGGACGCACGGCGACACCCAGCGAGCGGGCCTTGAGGTCGCCGAGTATCAGAATATCGAGATGACGGGTAAACAGCAGAACCAGCGCAGTGATCATGAGCAGTGCAGCCCAAGTCAAGCCAGGTGCGCTGGTATAGGATAAATCGCCCATCAGCCAGTACAACATGCCTTGTACGCTGGTGGCGGGCGCCAGGCTCAGAATCAGACTGACCAGCGCGCCGAAACCGGCCGAGAGCGAAACGCCGGTCAGCAGCAAATGATGCAGGCTCCACTGCGAGCGACGGAAACTCAAACCCCAAACCAGCCCCATGGCCGCCAGCGCGCCCGCCAATGCTGAAAATTTCACCGAGATCGCCAGCCCCAGCAGCATCGCGCCCAGCGCCCCCACTGCCGCGCCGCCCGAGATGCCCAGCAGGTAAGGATCGGCCAGCGGGTTGCGGAGCAGCACTTGTAACAGCAGGCCGGACAAGGCCAGCAAGCCGCCGCAGGCAAATGCGCTGGCCGCGCGCGGCGCGCGCAACTGCCAGACGATATCGCGCTGAGTACCAGCATCGTTGCTCAGTAGCTGTCCGATGGACAGATCAGCAGAGCCGACCATTAGCGCTGCAATCAGGCTGACCGGTGCCAGCAGGGCAAGTGCGAGCAACAGGCGCGCGTTCATGTTACCGCAGGCTGATGACTGGCCAGCCATGGGCCTCGGCATAAGCTCTTAGCGTGTCGTCCGGATCGACGGCTACCGGGTGGCTGACTTTTTGCAGCAAGGGCAAATCGTTCAGGGAGTCGCTGTAAAACCAGCTTTCTGAAATATTTGCCCAGGAGAGCCCTTGGCCGGCCAGCCAGTCTTCGAGGCGGGTGATTTTCCCTTCCCGGAAAGACGGCAAGCCAGCAACCATGCCGGTAAATTCACCGCCAACTTGCTCCGGCTCGGTGGCGATCAAGTGCGTCACCCCGAACTCGCGGGCAATGGGGGCGGTAACGAAACTATTGGTGGCGGTCACGATGGCCACCAGATCAGACTCCTTCTGGTGACGGCTGACCAATTCCCGGCCTTTGGCCGTGACGATGGGCAGAATCTTGTGCTGCATGAAATCACTGTGCCATGCATCGAGCTGGCTGCGGGGGTGGCGAGCCAGCGGTTTGAGCTGGAAATCCAGAAATTCGTGAATATCCAGTGTGCCGGCCTTGTACTGGTCGTAAAACGCCTGGTTGCGCGCCTCGTAAACCTCCCGGTCGAGCACGCCTTGCCCAATCAGGAACTGAGCCCATTCAAAATCGCTATCTCCTGCAAGCAGGGTGTTGTCCAAGTCAAAAAGCGCCAGACGCAAGGTTGATTTCCTTTCAAAATTGTTGCGCTTATTTTACGTTGCTAAAACCACAATTCAACCACGAAACACACGAAATACACGAAATGGGGTAAGCAGGCATTTCGCCATAAGGCGAAAGCTCGAAAAATATTCAAATAGATACAAGGTATCACCTCGTCACCAAATGGGTGAATGGAAAAACACAGACAACCAGTTGATTCGTTTCGTATATTTCTATGTCAACTGGGTTTTTTTACGTTAAACAGTCGGTAAACGCGGACTTGCCCTCATGCTGATCACGCCGCTCAGAACGATCAGCGCAATCGCCAGCCAGCTATCGAATGACAGGATTTCCTGCCACAGCAGAATGCCCCACAGGCTGGCGAAAATCACTGTACTGTAGGCCAGGCTGCCGACTACCAGGGTTTTGCCAGTGCGGTAGGCGCGGGTCATGGCGAGCTGTGCCAGGGTGGCGGTCGTGCCTAGTCCGACCAGAATAAAAAGATGGTGCAGGGTGACAGCATGAAAAGTGTGGAAGGCCATCCAGATGCCGCCGCCAAGCGTCGAAACCAGGGTGAAATAAAATACTACCCGCCACTCCGGTTCGCCCAGCATGCCCAACTGTTTGACGTTGAGATAGGCGATGCCGGCGAGAAAACCCGACGCCAGACCCAGCAGGCCTGCCGTGACCTGATCCGCATGCAGGGTAGGGCGCAGTAGCAGAACGACGCCGGTGAATCCGATCGCGGTCGCCAGAATCAGCAGCCAGCCAGGCTTTTCCTTGAGGATGAGGACGGTGAACAGGGCGAGAAACAGCGGTGAGGTGTAGTTGAGCGTGATAGCGGTCGCCAGCGGCAGGACGCTGATCGCATAAAAGAACAGCATGAGGGCGAAAAAGCCGGATAGGCCGCGCCACAGGTGCATCTTCCAGTGGGTGGTGGTGATGGCGTATCCGTGTGCCTTGATGATCAAATAAATCACCACCAGCCCGAAAAGAGAGCGGTAAAACACCAGTTCTGCGCTGGAAAAATGCTGTGCGCCCAGTTTGACGAACACGCCCATGCAACTGAACAGGATGCCCGCGACGATCATCCAGGAAGAGGTCACAAGACGATACGCATGGAGAGGTCGACGGCTTTGATGTCCTTGGTCAGGCTGCCGATGGAGATGCGATCCACGCCGGTAGCGGCAACGGCGCGCACGTTTTCCAGGGTGATGCCGCCCGAGGCTTCCAGTGCCGCGCGTTTGGCAGTGGTGATCACCGCCTGTCGCATGTCGGGGAGGCTGAAGTTGTCGAGCAGGATGAGTTTTGCCCCAGCTTCCAGTGCCTGTTCGAGTTCGTCCAGACTTTCCACCTCGATCTGCACCGATATGCCATGCGGCGCGGTGCGGTGGGCCTGTGCCAGAACAGCAGCGATGCCGCCCGCCGCGAGGATATGATTTTCCTTGATCAGGATGCCGTCGAACAGGCCGATACGCTGGTTCTCGCCGCCTCCCACTTTGACCGCGTATTTTTGTGCCAATCTCAGGCCAGGCAGAGTCTTGCGTGTGTCCATGATCACCGCGTTGGCGCCTTTGATTGCATCCACGTAATGGCGCGTGGCAGTGGCGGTGGCAGACAGGGTCTGCAGAAAATTCAGCGCTGGCCGTTCGGCGGAGAGCAGGATGCGGGCGTTGCCCTCGATTTCGCACAGGGTCTGGTCGGGCGCAAGTCGGTCACCTTCCCGGACCAGCCATTTGATCCTGACTTGCGGGTCAAGCTGGTGAAAGCAGGCATCGAACCAGGGCGCACCGCACAGCACGGCAGCCTCGCGGCAAATGACTATGGCCCGGGCAATCGCATCGTCCGGGGTGAGTCCGGCGGTGAGGTCGCCGCTACCGATATCCTCGGATAGGGCAGTGTTGACGCTGGTTTGGATGGAGTATTCCAGATTCACGGTTTTCGCCTATGATAGTAGCTGAGATTCTAGCTGGAGGAATAAGAATGCGAGATTTTACCAAGGTTGGCGCACCGCAAGAGAATAACGTGAAGGCTGGCGCTCCGCTGGAGAAGTCCCGCCAGATCGTGTTAAATACCCTGTATGGCTCGGCGTTGATGTTTGGCGCGGGGGGGATTTGGCTGCTGCTCGGCGAGCAGAATTTTTTCCCATCTGAAGTCGCCCCGATTTTGGGGATTGCGTTCATCGTTGCGTCGGCGATGGATGTCGTGGCCGTGGCGGTGATGAAAAGAGTCTGGGCGCGCGATATGCGCAGGTAAAGAGGCTTTAAGTTTGCGGCCTATTTCGGCAGCAATTCACCGATCGCCCTGAGATACTCCGCCTCATCCCACTCGGCTCCCCCTTGCAGGGTGTGGCGGATGCTTCCCTTGGGATCGACAATGAAGGTGGAGGGCGCGACAAAGACCTTCCAGGCACCGATAGCTTGGGCGTCCGGATCCATCAGAATAGGGAAGTCAGCCTTGATCTTGGTATCGAGAAAGGTTTTGACATCCTTCTCCGACTCTCCCATGTTGATAGCCAGAATGGCGAAGGGTTTGCCTGCCAGTTTCTTTTCCAGGCGCATCATGGAAGGCATTTCCTTGAGGCAGGGGGCGCACCAGGTCGCCCAGAACTGCACCATCACGACTTTGCCCCGGTAATCTTCCAGTTTATGGGTCTTCCCGGCGAGATCCTTCAACGCCAGTGGGGGCGTTGCGCCGCCTTTCCAGGGCTTGAGTTCGGAGGCTTGGGCGAGAGAAATGGCGAAAAGGCAGCAAAAAACGAACAGTAGTTTTTTCATTGAACAAGTTCCTTGATGGCATCCTGAATCAGTTCGGGTAGCCGCGCAGTGGTGGCGGATTCTTCTGGCGTTGGATCGGGGCGTACAAAAAAGTGGTTGCGCACGCCAGGCAGAACTTTGCTTTGTACTTTTACGCCGTCATGACTCAACGCGGTTTTGTGCGCACCCAGCCACCACAAACCAGGCGACTGCTGGGGTTGGTAGATGAAAATCGGCAGGCGGTTCTGGCCTACTGCAGGGTGGTATTGGCCATCTACGCCAGGAGCGGGGGGAAGCTCGTAAAGATCGGGATAAAACAGGATGACCGCTTTCAGTCTGGTGCGAGCAGATTCGGCGGTACGTGCCTGCCAGAGTTTTGCGCCTGCCAGAATCGTCGCAGCACCATGACCCGCCGTGACCAGAACAATGTTTTTTTTGCTGGCGGCAACCGTATGAGCGATGACCTCACTGATTTCCTGCGGTGGAATTTCTTTCAGGCTGCTGGGCAGGCGTGGGAGAAAGTGCGCGTCGAGCAGATCTGGAATCCAGGTTTCCACCCCCCGCTGCGCCAACTCACCTGCAATGCGAGATTCCCCCGAGCCGTGTCCCTCGTCGCACATGAACCACAGCAGGATCGTTTCACCTTGTGCAGGATAGGTGTCGAGCGGAATCTCGTTGCCGCTCTCCAGCACGAGTTTTGCCTGAGCTGACCACGCCGGGCCACCGGACAGGATGAAACCAAGTACCACGATGATGTGCAGAAAGTGACGCAATGCCGTGTGACCTCGCCTGAAATGATGAAGGAAGTGTAACGGATGTGATTGATGCTGTAATGATATATATGGACTATTGGGTCTGAAATTTGAAGGCTGCCGGGATCCAACCCGGCCCTGGGCCGATGCACAAATGTTCTCAATGACGCACGAATTCAGACCCTGAATTTGCCGACAATGCCATTGAGTGTATTGGCCAGCTCCTCCAGACGCTGAGCCGCCTCGGATGTTTCCGAGCTGGCTGCGGTATTTGTTTCGACCATCTGGGCGATACGTTCAACGTTTTTTGCGATTTCCTGCGCCACGCTGGATTGTTCTTGAACCGAGGCGGCAATATTGTCCGCACCGAGACAGGATCCCGATACGGAAGCTGTTGCGGTGGAAAGTGCCTCGACCACGCTTTCAAGATGTTCCTGGCTCGAAGCCAGTGACCGCTGCCCACGCTCTATGCTCTGGTTGACCGACTCCGACTGGCTGCTTAGCGCCTGGGTCACGGCATCGATTTCGCGCGCGGCGTGTGACGATTTTTCGGCCAGTTTGCGCACTTCGTCCGCAACCACGGCGAACCCACGCCCCTGCTCGCCTGCACGCGCCGCCTCAATAGCAGCGTTGAGAGCGAGAAGATTGGTCTGGTCGGCGATATCCCGGACTTGCTTGGTCATGTTGGTAATGGTGATGGTGCTGTTCATGAATTCGGTTACGGAGCCGGAAATTTCGTCGACGGCTGACTCGACATCACAGATTTCCCCTATCAGGCCGGACAATACGGTATTGCCGTGTTGTGACCCTTCCATGCTTTCATGAGAAATCTGGCTGACTTCGGCGGCATTTTCGGCCACCGATGAAATGCTGACAGTCATTTCCTCCACTGCGGCTGCCGTGCTGGCAGTGGCCTCGCTCTGCCTGTTGGCGCCTTCTGCGACGCTGGCCGCAGTGGCGGATAGCTCTGAGGAAGCTTCCGCCAGTTTTTCCGCACTGTTCCTCACATCCCGAATAATGGCCTGGAACGTGCCGGAGAGTGCGTTGAATGCCGTCGCTGTCTGGGCCATTTCATCTTCGCCAAATACGGGCGCTGTCAGGCTCAGATCATTATTTTCCTGCATGCTCGTGATGCAGGAGCGCAAGCCGGTGAGCGAACGCGTGATGCCCCCGATAATAAGGGCAGCCGCCAGCACGCCGACCAATATCCCGGCCAGAACACCAATCAGGGTCAGATTGCGCATCATGGAAAAACGCTGTTCTGCGCTGGTCTGATTGTGTTTGGCATCTTCCTGCATGAGCTTGGCCATCTCGTTAAGCGTGGCGATGGTTGCTTCATGATTGGGGTTGATACGCTGAAGCGTGAGGCGCGTTGCGTCTTCATATTTGCCGGCAAGGATGGCGTTGCGCACGGGGTGCAAGCCTTCGTCGATGTAGCGTGCGCGCTGGTCCAAAAATTTTTGCCCAAGTGACTTTATCTCAGGGGACAGCGGATAACGCTCGAATTCAGTCCAGAGATTGGCAATTGTCTCCAGATTTTGTGGCACGGCATCAGTGTGCTTGCTGACCGCATGTTCATGCAGCTTGTTGCCCGGGTTGGCCGGATCATGCTGAAGCGATAGCAGCAACTGCTCGCGACTATTGGTCATCAGTTCGCTGATTTTGAAAAGCTGAACCGTGGGGACGAAATCCTGCTCATAGGTTTTGACCAGATCCGCCTGGAATTGGCTCATGACTACGATCCCGGTCGATCCGCTGCCAATCAGAAGTGCGCACATAAAGCCAGCGAGCAGAACGAGTCGTGTGCGGATGCTGAAATGATTAAACATGCGTTCTTCCTTTTTTTAAGTGTAGGCTGGCTTGGTGGCGCGACAGCATATTGATGGTGATTTTACGCGATATATTTACGGAAGGATTCATCATTGTGCGAGGCGTTTTGACCAGAATGACAGTAGGGTCTTGAATTCGCACGTACGCCCCTGATCTTGGATGTCAGTGTCAACTTATATGGGAGCTAGACCATGCGCTTCGACAAACTTACCACCAAATTCCAGCAGGCCATCAGCGAGGCGCAGAGCTTTGCGGTGGGGCAGGACAACCAGTTCATCGAGCCTCAGCACCTGTTGCTGGCCTTGCTCGAACAGGACGATGGCGGGGCGGCTTCCCTGCTGCAGCGGGCCGGCGCCAATGTGGGCGCTTTGAAAACTGCGTTGCAAAAAGCCATCGAACGCCAGCCCAAAGTGGAAGGCCACGGCGGCGATGTGAGCATTTCCCGCGATCTCAACAATCTGCTCAATCTGACCGACAAGGACGCGCAGAAACGCGGCGACCAGTTCATCGCCAGCGAGCTGTTTTTACTGACAGCCGTGCAGGACAAGGGCGAAGCCGGGCGTCTGCTGAAAGAGCACGGCGTGAACAAGGCGCATCTGGAACAGGCCATCAGCGCGGTGCGCGGCGGTGAGGGAGTGCAGGATCAGGAAGCCGAAGGCCAGCGCGAAGCCTTGAAGAAATACACCCTCGACCTGACCGAACGTGCGCGCATGGGCAAGCTCGACCCGGTGATCGGGCGCGACGACGAAATTCGCCGGGCGATTCAAGTCCTGCAACGGCGCACCAAGAACAACCCGGTGCTGATCGGCGAGCCGGGCGTGGGCAAGACCGCCATTGTGGAAGGCCTGGCGCAGCGCATTGTCAACGAGGAAGTGCCGGAAACCCTGAAGGGCAAGCGGGTGCTGGTGCTGGATATGGCGGGTCTGCTGGCCGGCGCCAAATATCGCGGCGAGTTCGAGGAACGCCTGAAATCGGTTCTGAAAGAGGTGTCTCAGGATGAGGGGCGCATCATCCTGTTCATTGACGAGCTGCACACCATGGTCGGCGCGGGCAAGGCCGAAGGCGCAATGGATGCAGGCAACATGCTGAAACCGGCACTGGCGCGCGGCGAGTTGCACTGCATCGGCGCCACCACGCTGGACGAGTACCGCAAATACATCGAGAAAGATGCCGCGCTGGAGCGCCGTTTCCAGAAGGTACTGGTGGGCGAGCCGAGCGTGGAAGATACCATCGCCATCCTGCGTGGTTTGAAGGAAAAGTACGAGCTGCATCACGGCGTGGACATCACCGACCCGGCCATCGTGGCGGCGGCGGAACTGTCGCATCGCTACATCACCGACCGTTTCCTGCCGGACAAAGCCATCGACCTGATCGACGAAGCGGCCGCGCGCATCAAGATGGAAATCGACTCCAAACCGGAAGTCATGGACAAACTCGACCGCCGCGTGATCCAGCTCAAAATCGAGCGCGAAGCGGTGAAACGCGAGAAAGACGAAGCCTCGCAGAAGCGTTTAGGCTTGCTGGAAGTGGAAATCGTCAAGCTGGAGCGCGAATACGCCGACCTGGAAGAAGTCTGGAAGGCGGAAAAGGCGCAGATTCAAGGCTCTGCCCACATCAAGGAAGAGCTCGACCGGCTCAGGATCGAAATGGAGGCAGCCAAGCGCAAGGGTGACTGGCAGGCCGTCTCCGAAATGCAATACGGCCAGATTCCGCAACTCGAAGCGCAACTCAAGCACGCAGCCACAACCGAAGTCGCGCCCAAGACCCACTGGCTGTTGCGCACCGAAGTAGGCGCGGAAGAAATCGCCGAAGTGGTGTCGCGCGCCACTGGTATCCCGGTCTCCAAAATGATGGAAGGCGAACGCGACAAACTGCTGCAAATGGAAGGCAAGCTGCACGAGCGCGTGGTCGGCCAGGACGAAGCCGTGCGCCTGGTGGCGGACGCCATCCGCCGCTCCCGCGCAGGTCTGTCCGACCCCAATCGCCCCTATGGCTCCTTCCTGTTTCTCGGCCCCACTGGCGTCGGCAAGACCGAGTTGTGCAAGGCGCTGGCTGGCTTCCTATTCGATTCGGAAGATCACCTGATCCGCATCGACATGTCGGAATTCATGGAAAAGCACAGTGTTTCGAGACTGATCGGTGCGCCGCCGGGCTACGTCGGCTACGAAGAAGGCGGCTATCTCACCGAAGCCGTGCGCCGCAAGCCCTACTCGGTCATTTTGCTGGACGAAGTTGAAAAGGCTCATCCGGATGTCTTCAACGTACTGTTGCAGGTACTGGATGATGGCCGCATGACCGACGGGCAGGGCAGAACAGTCGATTTCAAGAACACGGTCATCGTCATGACCTCCAACCTGGGTTCGCAAAACATCCAGGCGTTGGCGGGCGAGCCTTACGAAGCCATCAAGGCGGCGGTCATGGAGGACGTGAAGACCTACTTCCGTCCCGAATTCATCAACCGTATCGATGAGGTGGTGGTGTTCCACGCACTGGGTCAGGAGCACATCCGGTCCATCGCCCGTATCCAGTTGCAATATCTGGACAAGCGCCTGGCACAGATGGACATGCAACTGGAAGTCAGCGAAGCCGCCCTGGCCGAACTGGCCAGCGCTGGATTCGACCCGGTATTTGGCGCAAGACCGCTAAAACGGGCGATTCAGGCCAATCTGGAAAATGCGCTGGCGAAGGAAATTCTGGCCGGTCATTTCGGCGCCAAGGATGTGATCCGGGTGGAGTTCAGGGATGGGGCGTTTGGTTTCGGGAAGGTTTGATGTGGTGGGGGCATTGGGTTGCGCTTTGCCCCCAAGCGCTTTGCAACTTCTCTATAAGGCAGCGGGTCGGCGCAGGTCGCCAGTTCGCGGGTGGCGTCTAGCGGACGGGTTGACTCAACAGCGTCGCTAGTCATTGCGGATTCACCGGCTCATTTTCCAGTGCCACTGAGCTCAGGGTGAATTTCAGAACCTGCTGGCGGTACGCTGCCCGCACACTTTCCGGGTCGGCAAGCCCGCCAATTGTTCAGGCGTTCGTCGAGTTGTTGCAGTTGTTTAGGGGGCATTGGGAGTTTCCTTGGAATTTGAATCAATGTGGTCAGATTCGATTGATTAAGGTGGAGATGCTCATGGAAACCCGGGGATAAAGCAAGTACGTCCCACCACGCTTACTCCACCCCCAGCGCCTTAAACACAGCATCCACCGGATCCGAATAAAAGCTGGTCTGGAATTTTGCAAATAATTCCCCTGGCACTGTCGGGATGTCTGTCACGCTCGACGTGGGTAACAGAATTCGCTTGGCGCCGGCATCGAAGGCCACTTGCAGGCTTTCGGCCAGATTGCGCACTTGGACGATCGTGCCGCCCAAACTCATGTCCCCCATCACTACCATCTGGGATTGAATCGGTTTTGTGAGCGCAGCCGAGCATAGGGCGATGAAGCTGGTGAGCGTAAGAGCATCAGGCGAACCGGTGTGCTGTAGCTCCATCAACTGCAGGTGGAAGTCATGCTCGTCGGGTTTGATGGACGCGCTGACCCTCGACGCATTGGCCTTGAAATAATCGAACGCTACTTTCACGGCATCGCGTGGTGCGCCGCCTGATACAGACACCTTTCCTGAACCCGCGATGGATTGAATTTCCAGGCGGTAAGTGCCAGGTATTTCAGCCGTTCCGACACTAATGGTGTGAAGCGTGCCAGGATTCAACTGCCCTTCAGGTATCAACGCCCCGCCAGACTGCTCAGGCGCGGTGATGAAGCGCTCTTGCTTGTCTTCCAGATCGATGTAGCTGAAATGGACATCGTAAAACTCCATGCCGCCGATCTTCTTCAATTGTTCCTTAATACGGCGACGGACTTCCAAGGAGTACTCCAAGCATTTACGCACGATCTCCTTGTCGTATTCCCCCTGAGGGCTGATGAGTTTCAGCAAGCCAGATACGGTACGCCGCACAGCAATGGTGTCACGCTGATTGAGGTTATTTCCCAGCTTGAACCATTTATCTATGGCGTCGGCGAAGTTCCACTTGCGCATCTCGCGCAGGTATTCGGCCAAATAATCGACGATCAATCCATACTGGTTGGTGAAAAATTCCGGTCGCATCTTCGGAATTTCCCAGCCAGGCACGTAGGCGTGAAAACGATCAAAGAAGGCGGAATCAATCATCACCTCAGGGAATGGCGCCAACAGGTGAGAGGTCTTGACCAGCGATTCCACGCTCTGGTTGATATTGCCGATGAACACCATCGAAGCATTGGCGTTGATCGATTCGCGTCCTCGGCTGAATGAGCCGGAGGCCATATAGTCCTTCATGATCTGGACGCCGTCGTGATCCTTGAAATTGATGCCCGCCACTTCATCAAACGCCACGGTATCCCACAACCCGACCAGGCCCACCTTGCGGGCGCTCATGTTGTAAAACAGGTTGGCCACCGTGGTTTGACCGCCCGAGATCAGAATGCTGTTGGGGCTGATCTCCTTGTAAATGTGGCTCTTGCCGGTGCCCCGTGGGCCCAGCTCGCAGAAGTTGTAATTATTCTCCACCAGTGGAATCATGCGCGCCAGCAGATGCCATTTCACCCGCTCCTTGAGGCAGGAAGGCTCCATACCCGTGGAACGGATCAGTGCATCGATCCATTCTTCGTTGGTAAATGCCCGTCTGGCTTCAAACAGCCCGGCCATGTCCATATTGGGCATCTGGATCGGCTTGAGATCGGTCACGGTAAAGGGGGAGCCCTTCTGGTTTTCCTCAAAGCGGTACTGTACCGTCACAATGCACCAGATTCCGCCCACCAGCAGTTTTTCGAATTGGCGTACAAAAGTGTCGGAAATCTCGGCGTTTTTCACCCCGAGATTGGATAGTAGCGCTTCATACACATCCCGCTTTTCGTTGAGCTTAACCGTCACCTTGTCGATGACCTTGTAGCTCCCACTTTCCCGGATCTTCGATTTAACCTTCTCGGCCTCATCCGGGCGGACGTAATTCTCTGCCAGAATACGCTTTACATTGATCAGCCCTGACTGGATCGTGGCCTCATCATTCGAGGCGCAATACATCCCGAGAAGGTATTCCAGTACGTAGACTGGTACGTTCGCTCCTTCCTTGATCAACTTGGTCAGGTCCTTGCGCACGACCTTGCCGGAAAAATGCTCATTCAGGAGCATGTCCAGGCTTTTTTCGGTGTTGTCAGGGGCTAGGGTTTCGCTCATGGGCAGCCTCAGAAATCATTAGTGAAGGCGAGATCCACCTTCAATGCGATGCGCAGCACTTCAACCTTGGTGGCCGCATCTCTGGCAGTCAGGAAGTAATCTTTATTGCGATCGTAGGAGCCGGAAAGTACCGTCAGGAAAATAGACCGCTTTCTTTCATCAAGCAGTTGTGAGGCGCTGTCAAAGGTCAGCTTCTGCTCGTCACTGATAAGCTTCTCGCCATCCCGCAGTCCGACCAGCACCGTGCGTGGCAACACCCGCTCCGATACGGGTTCGATCTGGATGAATTCGAACCGTTGGGTATTGGTCACTACCTTGTTGGAAGCGCCCAGCACGCTGAATTCAACTATTCTGGTTTTAGCATTCTCGGACTCGCTCACGCGCACCGTGATCACTGGCACAACAATCTCCTGCGGCATGGCGCTGCCATGAACAAAGCGCGCTCCTCCGGCAAAGTGGAAACGGGAAGCAGCCTTTGGCACCCAAAAATCCAGGCTGCCGTCAGGATCCGTGCCGGCGGTGAGTGCGGTATTGCCGGACCACGCCTTGCTGCTCCCCCCAATGCCTTGCCCCAACAGATAACGCTTTTTCGCCCTGAGCGTGCCAACGGGTTTTTCATCAAGAGCAGACTTGTCGGCCTCTTCCAGTGGGGACTCCTGGTAGAGAAAACCATGATCCGCCGTCACCAGCACCGTCGAGCCATTCAGGCTGTTGATGATGAACCCAACCAACTGTGACAGCTCAGTCAGCGTATCGGCAGCCGCCTCGAATGTCTTGGTTTCCGAACCCTGCTTATCGCCAATCAGATCAATCCGGTCGTGATAGACATAAACCAGCTTGCGATCCCGGACGAAGTCGCGCCCCTTGTCTTTTCCTAACGCCAGTAAATCTTCGGCTTTGATCGCCACCCCGCCAAACCGACTGAGGTGGGTACTCCGCTGCTCGATAGTGGCAACGGTTTGCCCGTCCGCCATCACATCCAGGTTACTGTTGAGCTTGTAGGCCAACGTCTCGTGGGGAAGAAGCGCCGCCATGCCTAAAGCGGTATAACTCGGCAACACGCCAAGCTGGCTGCCGAGGGAAGCCTTGAAGCGGTTCTTGCTGTTGAACTCCTGCACCAGTTCTTCCGCCACTTCATAGCGGAAGGCATCTGAGATCACCACGAACAAGCGTTTGGTTCCGCTCTCGAACAAGGGCAGCGCTTGGCGGACAAAAAAGTCCTGCTGGTTCGCCATGCCCGAAACTCGCCAGGAAGAAAGCAGGCCATCTTCGCCCTCCAAGACCTTGGCCCAGGCCGAACCCAGTTGCGGAACAAACCAACCGGAATAAGCGGCTTCGATGCGCTCGCGCAAATCATGCAGCACCGACCAGCCCATCGGCTCCACCGCTTCGGTGGCATGGTTAAAGCGTCGGTAGAGTTGATCCAGACGGAACAACTCAGCCTGGTAATTCTCTAATCCAGCCTCGGCGCTGGCAAAGCTGAACCCGGCACTGTATCTGGATTTCAGTTCGAAAAAATGTGCCGCAGCCTCCAGCGCATCATAACTGGCTGCCAATGCCCTAGTGCCCTCATTGCCTTGCGCCAGGACGCGGCTTGCCCAATGTCCGTCGCGCCGTCTGGCAATTAGGGTAAACACGCTATCCATGTTCGCCCCGGCAGCGGCGATGATGCGATCCTTCAGATCCTTGACGATGCGCCGTTCGGAATCCTCGAAGGTCATGGATTCCGCCAGATCCTCCGCTGACAAACCCGCCAGTACAGAAGACAGATTGAGGTCTTCGTCCACCGCCGCTGAAATGGTGTTGTAGCTGGTGTAATGGCTCAGGTCGGAGCGCCAGCGGGCGGCGAACACTGCCGCGTTCGCGGCCAGAGTCCGATCCGGCAGCATGAAATGTTTCAAGGGCTCAGGCGCATCCCCGAGCAGCGAGCGGCAGAAATCCGTCACCAGAATGCGTAACAACAGGTCACGCAACGAAGGCTCAGCCTCCTCGTAACCCATTTCCTGTTTTGTCAGCATCCAGAAGGCGGGGGCAAGGTCATTGGTTACAATGTCTTGCCAGCCTTTAGACTGCGCATTCAGATCAACCTCACCATCCGCCACTAGCGCCCCGAATAGACGCAACAGAATGGCGAAGAATTCAGGCTGATCGGCGCGGGCCAATACAGCCAGCATCTTGCGGTCCAGATCTTCGGCGGTGTCCAGTGGCACGACCAGTCGTTTCAAACGTTCCACACGCTCCTTGGCGCGTAGAAACTTGGTCCGTTCCTTCAAATGTTGGCGCAGTGTTTGAGATGCCAGCCCAAGATCATCCAGCAGGATCGAAGTGGAATCCGCACGGAACGATTTGGCCCGCAAGCGGATGTCCAACAGCCAGTCCTGAGCAGGATCGGGTTCCGGCGTGGGGCTATAGAGAAGCCACTTGCCGGAACTGTCGCCCTGTTCAAGTTCCAGCTTGACCTTTAGCGCGGGCATCTCATCCAGACGAATAAGCTGGGAATCGCCCAGCGGCAAGGTGCCGACCACTGAGCTGAATTCACCTTCCGCGTCGTGCCAGAACACAATCCGCTGTGTGGCAAACAATGCACTCAGTGATTCGACAATGCGTTGGTTACTCAATCCGGATTTCTCTCACGTTTTTCAGTTCCATATATGTGCACGATAATTTTCTGATTTCCATTTACGGGGAGCCGTGGGCATAGAACTCTCACTCAATGATCGCTGTAATCCGGTCCAACAGTGCCGCCAATGGTTTTTCGTCGCCATTAAAACTGGCAATCATCACCGCATACATCTCAGCTTCCGTACCAGGATAAACGCAGGAGTCAGCCCCATCGTATCGTGACATGGTGACGTATTACCTCTTGCAGCACATTGGCAGTCGTATTCTTGCCGGACACGCATGCATTCATGCCCTTGATGACATAATCGCCGGGAACCAGCTTCTCGATACGCAATGAGGCCAACACATTTTCGACGGTTTTGCTGCGTGCAACTTGTTTGCTGATTTTTTTCATGACACGCCTCTCATTTACAAAACTTACAGAACAAACAAGCAACAAACCATTCAAACTTTCGGCTTTTTCTCGCTCACTTGCTGATAAAGATCAGAAACCCTTTTCATGTCTGGAAAGACGGATGTTTTAACCTTGCGATGGTCTATAAATATGTCCCAGCCATGCGACCAAGTTCTTATAGTGAATGCCGATGGTGTCAATTAGCCCATCTTCGACAGCCCGATAAAGGCCGTGCCCGGGCTGTTTTTGCCAGGCTAGCCAAGTAGCCACCTCGGCTTTGCTGCGGCGAATCGGTTTGAATTTTTGGGGCTGTGGCAGCGCTGCCACGACGGCTTCTGCGTGGGCAAACAGTCCTTGTTCATCGGGATGGATGCTCTGTTTTATCCAATCTTCCAACATGCCTTCATCAGCATTATTCGGCATTACCCAAAGGCCGAAATCCGCCAAGCCGTCATTATGTTGAAAAACTATTCCGCTCACTGTGTGCGCAGCCAAAGCAAATCCATAAGGTGCGACGATTTTCTCCACCCTGCCGATGGTCAGCTCATATCCCCCGCCGTTTGCCTCGCTATCTGCGTCCACAACCACAGCCAGGCGGGTGATCTGACCATCCGCCAATTGAGCAAGCAAGACAGGTAGATGGTTGAATACGCCCTCCTTGGAATTATGCGACCCCGCCAAATCCTTTGGTAGCGCAACCTTGACGCTCGTATTCAAGCCAACAACTCTGCAAATCTGTTCGAAGAAGGCACGATCAGCCTCGCCCTCAACCAGCAGAATACGGTCAATGCTTGTCGTCGCCATTACCGAACCTCCACATCAGTCTGCGTAATGTTATAGAGCGCCTGCTCGTCAAAGACGGTTGCCATCACTCGACCCCGATTGCTAACCTTAACGCTCTTACCTACACGGAACAGCACGCCTTCAACATCCTGCCGGGCAATTGCTGTTTTTGCGAAGCTCTCAATGCAATCCCAGCTATGCGTCGTCGCAAAGACCTGAATATCCAGCTTCTCGGCCATGTCAAACAACAGCGCCCAGACTTTTTCCATTACGCTGTAATGCAGCCCATTTTCAAACTCATCAATCAGGAGAAAACCGCCCTTGGCTGGAAATATCTTTAGAGCTAGTTGCAGCACTCGCAACATGCCATCCCCCAAGCTATTCAGGGGGACAGGCCTGGGTATGTCAGACATCTTGACCTTGGCGCTACGCTGAAAGTTTGCACGATAAGCCGGACGACCATCCTCATTACGCACAAAAGTCAGGTTTTCAAACTCGGGGGCAATGATGCGCATGGCTTGCCTGACAATCTCTTCATGCTCGGTGAAGACGATCTTGTCCCATTCGTCCGCCAACTCATCCAGTGAAACAAATTGAGTCGGAATGAAGCTGCACGGAACAGCACTCGCCTGATCAACTGGAGATGGCCGGAAACGCGGAGAAATGGCATCCAGAATCAGAGGGGGAAATGCCTTCTCCCCCTTGTTGATCAGAAACGCGTGATTAACTTCACCGAGTAAATCTGGCATTTCGGATTTTGGAACGGGCCGACGACGAACACGGATGCTTGTTTCCCCTGTCAAATCCGTCACTGCCTCTTCCGTTTCAACCAGAAACACGTGCTGAATGCGCAACACATCCTGGATTGCCGTTGCGCTTCCAATATGTATTACGTTCTCGCCATTCTCTGGAAACATGCGGCCCGTGAAAAAATCCTGAAACGGGAGCGGCTGATCTGCCTCGGCACGCTCGGTGTCCTTCTGCCGATATTTCTCATCATGTTCTGCCGCAATCATTTCCAGCAACCCACGCTGGGCATTGCCTGCATAAATCCGCAATGCCTCCAACACAGAGCTCTTGCCTGAATTATTCTTGCCGACGATCAGGTTAACCCTGCCAAGTTTGGCGACCTGAAAATTCTCTAATGACCTGAAATTTCTTATTTCTAGCGACTTAAGCATCGTATGCCCTCCAATCCTTGACCATGTTATTCCTCCGCCCCACCTGTCACCGCCTTCACCTCTGCAAGCAAATCCCCAAACTTGCCGTAATTCACCTTTACCCCGTCATCCAGATCGAGCTGGATGCGTATATTCAGCGTAATGGAGTTTTTCATGTTTGATTGAAACGCCTTGATCAAACCAAGCCCATCCGCTTCCACAATGGGTCGATATCAGCAGGAATAGGTAGTGTTCTGAAAAGCGCGATACGGCGTTCAGCCTCTGATTTTCGCCCCAGCAATCGATCAAGTGCCGGGTGGACAACCTGCGGATAGAAATCCTTGGCATACAAGCTAAGGTGCAGGAAATCAGTGGCTGTCTGGGCATTCATGTTTCCGATTGCAACATGGACTTCATCCAATATTCGCTTGTGATCCACAAACTCAGACCAGCTTTTTAACGTGCGCTCCAACTCAGCGTCATTCGGAATCTTCTGGGTTTGCAGCAACCCTTCTTTGAACCCCAATGCCCGCAGGCCTGACCAAAGCGGGTTGATTACATGCCAGAGCGCGGCGTGGCGCCTCCAGTCGGCCAGGCTGGCCAGCACCTCCGTCTCAATTCCTGAAGCACCGGTGGGAATTTTTTCCTGTTGTTTGGGTGGTAGCGCCTCCCACAGTTCTGCCGGATCAACCAGGTAGCTCTCCAGACAGAATCGCGGCAACACAAAGAGGTTGGCGTGTTGCTGTTGGAACTCCTTAACCTCATTGGCCGACCATTCATCGCGATCCACCAATACCAGCCAATCGAGTACAAGCGGTGCCATATCAAGTGCCTGCCTCTTGTTGCCCGCCTCAGCCAGTGCCCACCGGCTTTCCCAGTCGGGGACTCGACGATTCAGCAGTTGCCGAAAGGCACTCACATCATCGCTGCCCTCGACCAACAAAACCTTCTTCGCAGTAGCACCGATCTGGGTATCCCGGATTTTACTGATGCGTTGTTCAGCCTTGCTCACACTCACCTCCCAAATCAATGCGGCGTCCGGTACTTTCAAACCGGTTCCAAACATCAGGAATGTGCGAAGTAATCAGCAGTTGTCCGCCCTGTTCATCAACCAGTTTTTCAATTCGCGACAACAAGCCGCTGATGAGCGAAGGATGGAGATACAGGTCCGGCTCATCAATCAGCACAAGGCAGCCTTTCTCTGCCCATCGTGCAATCAGATACAAGATGATCAGCACTTGGTGCTCGCCGGCACTCAATTCGTCCAGATTGTGGTACTGCCCTCGCAGGCCCTTGAGTTTGACCCTGAGTCGGTTCTCGCCGGGCTTGATGTCAGACTCAATTTCCTTGCCTGTCAGGAACAGATTTAACTCTTCCAAGACACGGAAAAATCGCTTGGGCTGGGTCACCTTCAAATTGATCAGGGACGCTTCCAGCTGCCCTCTCCAATCCTCGGTAGCAATATAGCGAGGAGACCAGCGCAGCGCCGGCTGCTCGGCAATGTGCTCACCCACGTTGCGTTTGGGCGCCACCCAGCGCCGCTCCTCGGCATCCATGAAAATCACATTGGAAAGTGTTGTGGGCTCGAAGCTCAAAATCATTTTCTTTCGCGCGTCGGACCAATGCTGCAGCCACTCACCCTGCGGAACATAAAGCTCTCTCTTTGGGTTGCCGGGCTTGCCCGTGCGAGCCACGCTTTCACCCAGCCACAAAACATCGGTTCTCTCGGCCATCTGGGCTTCACACCAATCGGTATCGCCAAAGATCAGACCCACAGCCCGGTTTTCTGAACCTGTTAAACCGGTATCCACCAAAACCACCGCCACGCCTCCCCACCGCTGCAGCCATTCACGCACGGGGTTGGATCTGGGAAGTGTTTTCCGGTGATCAAGCCAATGCCCTGTTGCCTCCCACAGCATCGCAACGGCGCGCAGCACGGTCGACTTGCCGCAACCGTTGGGGCCAGAAAACAAGATGCGGGCACCGACCTCGCCACTCCAATCGTCGGTGAAATCAATTCGCCGGTTTAGTAGAGGTCCCACCTCGCCAAATTGCAGTGTCTGAATCTTCATTCGTCATCCTTCCCGCCAGTCACGGCCTTCACCTCGGCCAACAGATCGCCAAACTTACCATAATTCACCTTCACCCCGTCATCCAGATCGAGCTGGATACGCATGTCGGCGTAGTGGCGGAGTTTTTCGTCGTAGGACAGCAGCTCGACGTGTTTCTTGCGCAGCCCTTCGATTTCCTTGTTGAGCTTGTTACGGGCGGCGGTGGAGGTGGCGGCTTCGGCGTCTTTGGTCAGCATCTCGATGCGTGACTGGATCTTGCCGGTGAGTGGCACGACGTATTCGGAGCGCATCCTGGCCAAGGTGCCTTCGTGGTAGCGGTGCAGATAGACCAGCGCTTGGAAGGCACCTTGTTTGCCACTGGAGAAAAGCCAGTAGATCGGGCGCTTCTTATAGGTTTGCAAGTGATTTTTGAAGAAGCTGCTGGCGAGGTAGCGGCGAATGGTTTCTTCCGGAGTTTCGTTGCCCTTCTTGCCCAGGCTTTCCGCTAGCCAGGCCATGTTTTCGTCCAATGTCTCGGCACCCCACACCGCCAGCAGGAATTCGTGAACGCGGTTGGCAGCATCGTCCTCGAACCAGAGTTCGTCGGTAAGGGGCACGATACCGTCGGCGTCGGCGGGGAAGGTCTGGTAGCGGGTGGGGTCGAAGCCGATGTTACCGGCGTGGGCGTAGATCAGGCCGGGTTCATCCAGGCTGTATCGGCCCATAATGCAACCGATGGCGTAGGAGATCAGGCGCTGGCAGTCCTTCTCGCGGTCGGCACAGACGAGAGTGATCTGGTCTTCGGGGACTTCATAGGAGAGCTCGTCTTGTAAGCCATAGGCTTCGATCAAGAGGAGATTGTTTTCTGTTTCTAGTTTTTTTAATCGAGTGTGTCGTTCATAACATTTGTCATTCCAATCCTTCCAAGCAGTGGAAATGGAATCATCAGTCGTCAACCAAGGAAATATTGGAAAGTCCCATGAGGTTTCAAATGAATCCCAATCCTGCTTTGCTATATCTATAGCAGCGACAACCATTTCGATGTAATTTTTATTTACCAGTGCAGAGGTATAGGGGAGATTCCGGAAATCACCAGATTGGAAATGGAACGTTGGATTCAAAACTTTTGCCATTTCGTTAGCAAAAGTTGAATTTAACAACCCAACCGTCGCTAACTTCTCTTCATTAGAGTGAAAAAAGGCTGATGTTCCGGATCCATCGAAAAGAAATCCGTTGGAATTAAATCTTACAGAGAGGGAGCCCGACGTGATATCTGACCAAGTTATAGAATCTCTAAAAATGTGTTCAAGATTGAAATTGTGAGCCCAGATTCTCCCACTTGGATGCTTTGTGGTTTGTAGTTCGTAACCATCGTTTAGCCAATCAACTACGTGTTCGTTGTTCCCATACCATTTCCTGTAAGCGCCTCCTTTACAATACGGAAACCAGCGACAGCCACTTGCCTTAGCCTCACCACGGGTTGATTTACCAAAGCCAATTTTTTGATAATCACATTCAAACCAAAGACGAACATACTTATCATTATTTCCAGTTGCCAATCCCATTCTTGCGTCGCCGATATCTCCTAACTTTTTGGACTTGGCGAATACGTCGAATATTCTTGATGTGAGCCAGTAAGCGACTGGACTCCCCGGAACTTTCTTGAAATCATCAGGCCTGGTTTTGAAAAACCAACCACATTTCGGATCTTGAATCGCCTCCAGCGTTTTCGGCCCTTGCTGATCCGCACCACGAAAATCGGACAGGCGAATGTAAGAGCCGGTGAAGCCAGAAACATGAGCCTTGCCTAACGTAAAGGTGCATATTGGAACCGTCGCTCCATCAAACCCGGAGTATTCAAGCTGCACTAACGACGTTAGAGTGGCGTTGTCAATAAAGTGCTGCCGCAACTCTTCGTATGACGAAATGAACATCCAGACGAACGGCGACATAAAACCAAGCTGGCCGCACTCTTTGGTCAGTGTTAAATCCCGAATCATGAAGGCTGAGAACAGGTCTTTCTCGAAGCCCTTGTAGTTATCTTTCAGGTGGTTCTTAAGCAGCGGAGTAAGATATTTACCGCCCATATACGGCGGATTCGCCACGACCGCATCGAATTGCATTCCCAGCACCATAGCCTGCCCCACCAGCGGCAACAGATCCTGCGCCGCAGCTTGGGCGTAGAGGTCGCCGCTCTGGGTGGCCTGCTGCAAAACCTCGGTTATTGTCGCCAGTTCTGCATTCAGTTCTTGCGGAATCTGTATCAGCGAACCAAAAGTCTTAGCATGGGCGAAGGTGTCAATCAGCAAGCGGATGAGGCGTGCTTCGACAAGCGCAGCACGAACTGTGTTGAGTGCCTGAACGCTTTCATCGGCGTTTAACCCCTTGCTCTCCTGCAAGGCCAATACGTTTAGTTTGGGCGGGGTTTCGAACAACCGCCTGTCCTCGGCGCGGGCTTTCATTAGTAGGGCGAAGCCCGCCAATTGTGCGGCACGGTCGTCGATGTCGAGACCGTAGAGGTTCTTTTCCAGAATCAGGCGAGGAATGGCACGTGGCTGGTAGCCACGTTCCAGGTAGATGGCTTTGAGGACTTCGTAAGCTTCCACCAGGATGTGGCCGGAGCCGCAGGCGGGGTCGAGCACGGTGATGGTTTCGGGGTTAAGGCTGCCGCCATCCTCGTCCATGCGGGTCTGGATGAGGGCGTCGAGTTGGGCCTGAACTTCGGTCGTTTGCTCGGCAGGTTCGATGTAATACGGCCACTGGCTTTTCAGCGTGGAGTCCGGGTTGGCCATCAACCACAGGCGACCGACACTGTTCTGCACCAGGTATTGCACGATCCAGTTGGGGGTGAAGAGCTGGGTGGCGGCGGGAATGTCCTCGCTCTTGACCACCTTGCCGATCACTTCGTCCTTTTTTTCGCTGATGTAGAACTGGTATAGCCAGCCGATGATCTCCACCTGCTGCCAGTCTTCCTCGGGGATGGCGGCCACCAGTTTGGCGATGATGGAATCGGTGCGCAGCAGGTTATCCGGCAGCAGCAGTTCGGTTTCGTCGTCGATGTGCTCGAAGAGGAAGGGCATGGATTTGGAAAGCGCATTGCACTGGGCGACCAGCAACATTTTGTAGAGCTCGCCATCCTTGTTGCCGGCGAGCTTGAGTTCGGTGACTTTGGCGGCGTTCAGCCCCGGCAGGTTGCCGCTGTGGGCAAGGTCGGCGGCGTGGGCGAGGATTTCCGGCAAGCCCCCTTCCCGGCTGGATAGCGCTCGGTGACCGTGGCCGAGATAATCGTGAATCTCCATGAAGCGCAGCGCGGCGAAGCGGTTGAACCAGGTGTAGGCCACCGCTTCCATGGTCTGCGCGAAGCCGTCCTTGTGGATACGCTTGATGAGCTGTTCGCGCTGGCCTTGCACCTTGGCGGGCCAGGGCTGGCCGGCGATGATGACGACATCGCCGCCCTTTTCCGCTGGGGCGATTTCCAGCTTGCCGCCTTGCTCAGACAGGCCAAGCTGGTTGGCGCGGGCGGTGACGGCGGCGATGAAGTCCTTGCGGGCCTGGGGGGCGTAGGTCTTGAGTTTGGCTTTGTTCATGGTGGTTATAGCTGCTCGATATGCTGCTGGATACGGGCGAGAATTTCGGTGAACGGGATTTGGCCGGTGTAATACAGCGAGGCGGTTTCGCGATATTTGGTTTCGTACAGACTGCGCACCTTGGGATCGGAAAGCAGAAAGGCTTCGTTATTGGCGATGTCGAGGTTGTCCCCGCCACGGAAGCGCTCTATTTTGCGGGCGTGATAAGTTGGTGTGCCGATAAAATTCAGTACATCAGGGCTATCGAGCAGGCAATACAGATCGTAATAATGGCGCATGAAGTTTTTGGGAAACGCATTGGCTTCCTGCTGCATACGAAACTTGGTCGAGACGGTTTGCAGCTTTTCTACAAAGGTATAAGCCGGGCTGTAGCAAGCGACATCCACTGCACGATTGTCAATAATCGCCACTTTCGCTTTTAAGGCGGCATCCACTGCCCATGATGAGATGGTGCAGGGTGTATTTGGGGCAGTGTCGTCAAAGCCCACTTCAAGCAGGATGCCATCTTTAACGCCATGCAAAGAGCGAGTCAGTATAGGGTAACCGAGCAAGATGCCGCAGTTGCGATATTTGGCATCATCGTAGTCGGTGTCGCGCGTGACGGATTTCAGTCCAGGAATCTTTATCTGATTGGCCAACCAATCGAAAAAGTCACGGCGTGATGCCTGGTGAGCGGGTTTGTCGTGGTTTTTTCCAGACTTAACGCCCAGCTCGGCGGGCGGATCGAAGCGAATATCAATGTCTTCCGAAAAGCGGTGGATTAACTGATAGCCTTTGGATAACGAAGTGCCGCCCTTTAATTCAAATTTCCAGCCTTGTTGTTGCAGCCCCCACAGGCAATGCATTAGCCAATAATCTTTTTCAATCAGTGGTGGCGCAATGTTCTGTGCGTCTGCAATCTGCTCGATGAGAACCAGAAAGCCATCATGTTCATGCAGGAAACCGGGCGTCTTCATTTAACCGTCCCGGCTTGAGCGACATCCAATTCTTTCAACCACTTTTTCAACAGGCGACGGGTCGCGGCAGAGCCGTATTCCTGCAAAGCATTTTGCAGCTTTTTCGCATCAAACTGCGGCAGCTTGCGACGAGCGATGGCAAACACATGATCTTCATCTTCTGCCAGTTCATCAAAGTTGTTGAGCATATCGACCAACAGGTATTCACTGCTCACTTGATTGGGCAGAGGAAATCGATGCTTGACGCGGAAATCAAACTCGCGATTACCAAGGCGAAATTTGCCATGCCGCTTGTGGTTATAAACGATGGTTTTATTGTAAAGCTGGGTCATGCCCAAGCGTAGCGAGTTATAAACACTGGGATTAAAACTGAGAAAATTTTTATCTTTAAGAAAAGCCGCCAACATTTCATTTTCAGCAGGAGGCGCGTCCCCAAAAACACTTTTTCTGGGCGCGTAATAAAGCCCTTGCGCAGCCTTGGCCAACCGACCTGCTGCAACCAGTTGCTGCAACTCACGATCAACACTCGTGGAATAAGGCACGAGGTCTTCGCGGCGATAAACTTTTCCGGCACGGAGGTGTCGTGCAAGGGGGGATGCTTTTGCCTGCGATGAAAGTTGAGTGCTCATGAATGTTATCTCATTTACGTTTCATGCATAATTGTAAGCTTTAATTATTCTTATTCAAAGTGTTATTGAATTCTTACTTTTCCGCCTGCGTTGATCTCCGCCACGATCTTCCTTTTCAATCGGGCAAGGTATTCATCTACATCTGACTCTGTTTCCAGATACGATTGTATGGCCACATCTGCGGCACGAACCACTTTGGTCGGCTTGGCAGGCGCCACAGGCTTGGTTGTGCCAGTCGTCAGCGCAGTCGCCGTGCTGCCCGGCTGGTTTGCCACCGTAGCGGCTGGTTTGGACGCCAGCGCAATGGTATCCATGGCGCTATCCAGTAAATTGCCCGCTTGTTCCTTGAGGTAACGGATTTTGGGAATGCTGGAAAGTGCTGCGACTGTTGTCTTGATCTGCTGCAATGGTTGAAGGGCTTTATTGCGAAGGCCTGCGTCGGCCTGGGCGCCATCCAGCGTTTTTTGCACTTCGCTAATACGTTGGTCGATAGACAGCAGCGCCGATTCACGTTCATCGCCCGCTATGCGGTCATTCACGCCGGACACTGTTCCGATCAGGGTATCGATACGGCGGACCTGGCCGTAAGGCGTCGGGTTGTCGCGAATGGCTTGCAGATCGTGGAGTGCAGCGGCGGCTTGAGCGTCCTTGAGCAAGATTTCCTGATTATCAGTGAACTCACTTAGCGAATCCAACATCCGGCGCCAAGTGGCGATTTGCGTTTTGTAGAAGCTGACGACATCGTGAATGTCTTCCGAGGTATCCAGCCAGTCATCCCTGGCGGCAAGCAGCGCTTCGATGAACTCGAACGGATCGCGGATGGCGAGCTGTTTGTTGATGCGGTTCAGCGCCTGATCAATCGTTTCCTTGCCGGGGTGGTGTTTGGTGGTGGCTGCGTGGATAAAGCCTTTGAGCTCCACCTGCCACTCGCCAAGGTTGGCACGGGAATCGGCGACCAGGCCATCTTCGTCTTCCCGCGCCAGTTTGGAGAATAAATCCTTGTGCAGGTCGCGGGCGCGCTTGAGCGATGCAGCGTCCGCCGTCTTGCGCTTGAGGATGGAAACCTGCTTGAAGCGCACAGACTTGGTGAGAGGGTCAACAGCGCTCTTGGGGTCCAGGTCCGAGCCTTCCAACATGAGCTTGATCTCGCCGGTCGTGAACAGGCGAGCGATGAGCAGCACGACTTCCCATTCCGGCTTCCAGCCCCAGGGCACGCCAGTGAAGCGATCCACCACGTCCGAGAGCAGCACGCGGTTCTGACTGGCGGCTAGATGGAGATATTCGCGGACTTCCTTGAGGGCGAGCGGGTTGCCTTCCTCCCCTCCCAGCGTGAAGCTGTGCTGGCCGATGTTGTCGGCGGAGAGGATCGCCTTGATCTCGGCAATGGGGTCGGCCTGCCGCATCTTGAGATAGGGCAGCTTGGTGTAGGTGTTGGAAATGAGGTAGTTGACCAGTTCATCCAGCAACGTGGTGGGGCTGGCCGCCTTGATCTGGGGTTTCTGTCCAAGCACATAGCAATCGCCCGTCAGCATGAGCGTGCTCAACTGTTCCACCAGGCGGCTGCGGCGTTGACGGTTTTCGTCCTTGCGATCCAGGAGGATGCGTTTGATGGACGGCGTGGCAGAACTGCTGGCCTTGGGGCTGTCGATGTATTTCTCTATCTGCTGGTAGAGGGTGAGCTCTATATCCAGCCGCTCACCCTCGGCCAGGCGAATCAGCCCACGATCAGCACTGCGCAGGATGCACTTGGCTTCGCTCAAGCCTTCATAGTCGTCGCCCAGAGGCGTGGCGATTTCCAGGGTAAGCTGATGATTGGCCTGTTTCCAGGGTGCTCCATCGAGCAGGCGGTTAAATTCGTAATCTGCCTTGGTGTCCTTGTGGCGCACCTTGGTCTGGCCGCCGAGGATGTCGTCATAGATCAGCTCGCACAGCAGGCGGGATTTTTCAGCGGAAGAGATTTCCACGTGGCCGATCTCGCGGGCGACGTCGCGTTCCTCGTTGGTGAGGAAGAACCAGAGATCGCCATTGCGGTTTACCAGGCGCTGGTGTTCCAGGCGGGTGAGGCTTTCCTGGATCTTGCGCTTCAGTGCCAGTTTGTCGGCATCGATCTCATCCAGAAAGAGCGTGGCCAGGTTATCGACGCTGGGCCGGACAATATCCGGGATATAGCGGATCAGGAACAGGCCTTTCAGCAGCAGGATGTCATAGGGTTCCAATGCCGGATTTTCTGGCGCATCGTCGATGGAGCGCTTGGCGCTGGTGTCGATGAAACTCTCGATGGACGGATAAAAATCGTAGAGCGGCACCATGGCTTCGGTGCCACGATCGGCATTGCATTTGGCCGCCGACTGGAAGGCATCCAGCAGGGAACGTTCGCCCTTGGACAGGTGCTTACCGGTGGCGCCCACCTTGCGGATGGATTCGAACACCTTCTGCAGGAGCTGGAACTGATATGGCGCGAACGGGTAGTAGGCAACAAATTCCGCCGCATCCTTATAGCTGCGCATCGAAACCGAATTGCCGACGAAGGCGAGCTGGTTGTTGATAATGTCGCCTTTCTGGACGAAACAATCCCGCAGTTCGACGTGGGCAGCCTCGGTCTTGGCGAGGAGACGCTCCCCGATGACATCGTCAGTGTTGGAACTGGCCAGCGACAGGCGGGTATGAAAGCGCCCCTGAATCTTGGAGAAGTCCTGTGACTTGGCCTTGTTGGCCTCGCCGATGGCGGCATCGATGTCTTCCTGGCTGGTGACGATGACCCAGGCCCGCCCTTGGCAGAGGGTGCCCAACTGCTCGGTGATGGTTTGCAGGGTGAGCATGAGCTGGGTGTTGTCGCCGATGAACTGGCCCACCTCGTCCACCAGGAAAATGATTCGATGCCCGGCAGGCTTGGTATCCAGATATTCGCGGATCAGCTTGGCGAAACTCTCGATATTGATGCGGTAGTCGTCGCGAGCCTTGTCGAACCAGCGGCTGGCGGACTCCTCGGTCATGTTGAGCGCCTTGGACAAGGCATGCACCACATCGTCGCGCAGGAAATCGACGGCGTCTCGCTCTTGTTCCCATGAGGAACCGTTCTTTTCCTGGAAGGCGATTTTGAAGGTGTCGTAGGCACCCTTGGATACGAGGTGACGCTCCATCTCGGCGATATGCGGGGAATCGCCGGAGTAACCCAGCTTTTCGTTGAAGACGCGCAGGAAGACCTGAAGAATGACGTCGCGGTCGGACTTGCTGTCGGCTTTTGCGTCGATATTGAACAGAATGACGTCGGAGCTGCCCTTGATGGCGCGGTGGACGTCAGCCAATAGCATGGCGTCCTTGATTTTGTTCGCGTCGAAGAATTCGGCTGCACGCTTGGGCTGACCATTTTCCGGATTGGTCGCCTCGATGTTTTCCAGCAGGTAGGACAGGATCTTGATGAAGTGAGATTTACCGCAGCCGAAGAAGCCAGATACCCAAACGCCCATTCGGGTGGAAAGCACCGGATCGTTGGGGTTGTCTGCAGCAGCCAGGAAAGCATCGAAGAAACGCCGGAAATATTCGGTGAGCTGCTTGGTGACGACGTATTCGTCAAGCTCCTGCCAGACACTCTCGGCGTCGCGCTGGTCGGCCTTGATCACGCCATTGATTGGGCGATCGATGGGTTTGACGAAAAGATCCCTGATTTTCATAATTGTTATCTCGGCATGCTGCTTGGGTCAGTGTGTCTCCGGCACTAAACGAAATGCGCGGTAGTAATGGTCTTCATCCAGTTTGTTGAAAAGCCGCAGGGAGTAACCGTCGTAACGCCCCGGGAACAGCATCAACAGCGGTTTGTTCTTCATGTGCGGATGCAAGGCGGAAAGAAGGGTGTGGGTGCGCAGCATTGGATAAACCGCGCCTACACCGCTCAAGATCAATAAATCAATATTAGACAGATCGATTTGCGTCATCAGCTTCTGGGCGATCTTGTCTTCCTTGAGCACTGAGCGAAGCGCGCTCAGTGCCGCCTCATCACCTTTGTTCTGCTGCATCTCGATGGCCTTGTCGAGCAATCCGCGTTCCTGCAAGAGTCCGATTACGAGTTCGAACAGATTGACCGACGCCGACCGGATCGGCGGCTGATGTTTCGCCAGTACCGGTTCGATGACGTCCCGCAGAAATGCGCGCATGTCCATTTCCCGTTCGGGCGGATAGTCGAAGATCCAGAATCCGATCTCGTTGCCCAACCCCTGGTTAGTGAGGAAATCTGCCGAGGCAATCCGGGGCAACATCTGGTTCAGGCGTTCCTCGAATGTCTGGCTCATCGTGCTTGCTCCATGCAGGCGAGGGTCTGCCCGTCGCCAAGGCGCTTGAGGTAGGTAACCACAGTGGGATGGAGCATGGGTGGTGTCAGGTTCATCTTGCGCGTGGAGTCGATAAATCCAGCTTCCGCCAGGATCCGCACAATCACCTGAAAAAGTTTGCGTTTGGTCGAGTCCGCCCATTCACCGACTGCGGCGTCACGATGTATGCATTCCGTCAGAAAAGCTTCCCAGGATCGTGGGCTTAGTGACAGCTCCAACCGCCGAAGGTGTTGCGCATAGACGTCAACAAGAAAATCTCCCAGCAGGCGGCTATGCCGGATTGAGGCGGCGAGTAGTAGTTGGGTAGTTACTTCCTTGTCACCCCCGGCGATGTGTTGCCATCCCGCCTGATCAAGGGTTTCGAGGCGATTCCGTATCAACCGCGCCTGGCGCCGCGCTGTCGCAGGAGATTTCTTCTGTAATAGGTTTTCCCCCTTTAGCGCCTGTGACCATTCATTTTCAGTTGGATTGGTCAGCAGAAGTGCCGCGATTCGTTTGCTCTCCAAAGGCATAAGCGAACCGGCGGATATTTCGGCGTTATAAATTCCCATTGTTTCCCTGAATGCAATACAGCGACGAGTCGTAGTTTACCTGTTATTACATGGTCATCCAGAATGTCTGGCTGGATTTTATCAGTGGCGCCATGAAAAGGACTTGGGCATGCCTGCTTTCGTGTGAAAAGCGGAAAATATCCGTTGTCCTGTGGATCATTGTTTCATCGCCCGGGCTCACCAGATGAGCTACGTGAGGAATCTACATCAGATGGAAAAAATTATGTTGGGGTTCGATGCATGAAAGAGAACGGGTGGCGGCGTGCCACCCTGAATTTCTTGATGACTTGCAGTATTGGGTTGGGACTGACCGCCATACAGCAAAGCGCCTTCTTGAACTGATGCGTGCCATATTGCGTGCTCCTTTCGACGGAATCGGCAAGTCCGAGCCGCTGAAATACATTGGCTCAGACGTTTCGTCACGCAGAATCACGCAAGAGCATCGCTGCGTCTATCTCGTGAAAGTGGATCGCATCGAGTTTCTACAAGGGTGATACCAAAGGGCGATACCACTATTGACTAGGCGGATTGACGTGCCTATCCTTTTTAGCGGCTTGGCAAAATCATCGCCAGTACTTCCCCGCTATCCTTGTCCAGAAAGCGAATCTCCAGCAGTTCCCCCATCAGGTAACGCTTGCGCAGGGTGTAATCCACCGGGTCGGCAAAGTCGGCTTTCCAGAACGTGTTGCTTTCCTGATGCATGGGTGGAATGAGGCGAAATCGCGCCTGCATGGAAAGGGAGGTGTTGCTCGGGAGGCGTTTGAGCTGCGCCCTGAAACCGGCGTCATCATTGACCTGGCGGGGGTAAAAATCGTACAGGTTCTCGAAGGCCAGAAAATAATCGTAGCGCCACAGATTCTTTATTTCCAGCCATTTGCCGGGATAAATTTCTTCTGTCCTGGGGGCGACTTTTTCTTCAAAAGTGGATTTCAGCGGGAGAAACTTGTAGCGGTAGTAATCGGCCATGTTCGGATCTGCCAGTGGCGTCCAGCTCCAGCCTTCGGCAATATTGTTGAAGGCCATGCGGTAGAGTGCGGTGTGCTCGGTGGAAGCCTCGTCGTTTAGCAGGGTAAAGCTCGGGCTATTTTCCAGGTCTACTGAAACCGTGATGCTGCGGCCTTCCAGTTTCGCCAGTTCTGTGGCTGGCAGCACTGCAATGGTTTGGTACCAGTGTTCGCCATCACTATCCTCGGGTGAGGGCAGGACTGTTGCCGTGTGCGCCAGGCTGGAAATGGAAAGCAGGGTGATACAAAGTGCGCGTCCAAGCATGGTGTGCCACCTGAAAACCTCATCATATGGCAGCCGGTGCGGCCATTGAAATGATCTAAATCAACGCGTATACAGGTACAGATATGAGCCAGCTTTTACTTCCCTGATCGTGCCGCTGCGTCCTTGAGGAAAGAGATGTACTGCAGCCAGCCTTCCACCGGTCCGGTGCTGGAGAAAAGCACGATGCCATGCTTGTCGAGGACGTAGGTAGTCGGGAAGGCCTTGGCCAGGTATCTGTCGTGGATGGGCTTGCCGGTGGCCAGCGTCAGTTGATCCATGTTGGCGCCTTGCAGGACGGGGTCGTAAAGCGGCATCGTGAAGCGGGATTTTTCCATCCAGGCGCGAGCGATAGCCATTTCCTCCCGGACCGGGACAAGCACAAGCTGAATGTCTTTTTCCTTTGCCAGCGCCTGGTACAGGCGTTGCAATTCGGGCAACTCTTTCAGGCAGGGCCGACACCAGCTTCCCCAAAAATGCAGCAACACGACTTTGCCGCGCAGGTCGGAAAGTTTTGTCAGCTTGCCGACCGGGTTTTTCAGGCTCAGATCAAAGAAACGGTCTCCCCGCGCCTTGCCAACTGGCGATTCGCTGGTTTCATCCTGATTCTGATATGGCCCCCAGAGACGGTTCCAGGCCCTGGCGTCAAAAACGATTTTGTCATCCAGTGCGTATAGCACGCAGGGTTGCTCTGTTCCGAGCTGGCAGGTTTGCGTGGCGCCATCGACTGCGGCGTCAATCGTGACTTCTCCGCCACGCCAACCCCATGATCCGCCAGGGGCAATGGCGAAAGCGCGGGGGTTTTTTGCGTGCAGAAAATCCTGGTAGGCGGCTTTACCTTTTTGATCCAGATGAGGAACCACCTGCACGTCATTCAAGCCGGCAGCGTGGGCGGTCGAGAATATGAGGGTGACAGCTACTAGTGCAAGGTTTGAAAGAACACTCATGGCATCGATCAACAAAAAACTTATTTGACCACGAAATACACGAAATACACGAAAGGATTTGGACGAATCACGATGCAGAACCTTTTCATCCTGAACGGGTGAATGGGAAAATGCAATCAACCAACAGGTTTCTTTCGTGTATTTCGTGTGTTTCGTGGTTAGGTTGTGGAATCTTCGGATAAAAACAAAAAGCCGGACGGCGAACCGTCCGGTTGAAGCCCGATCAAGCAAGCAATCAAGCAAGCCATCGGGGCGGCTGGGTGGGAGACTCTATTCCACTTCTTCCCAGCCGGTAATCATGGCTTTGATGTGCGCGGTCGGGGTGTGACCGGCGGTGGTTAGATAGACGTGGGCGATCAGGAATAGCAACATCATGAACGCGGCGACCGTGTGGAAGAATGCCACCCATTCCAGGGTCAGGTACTTGTCCCATCCCCAGGCTGTCCAGCTGCCGTAGAACAGGTAGAACCAGCCAGTGAACCACAGCAACGGCCCAATGAACAGCATCACGCCGAGGTAGGCCAGGCGTTGCAGCGGGTTATGCTTCTTGAGCTGTGTGGCGCGGAAGGGGTGCGGGGCATGGGTGAACATGCCGAGCGCGTAGTACTTGATCATGGCGTCTACCTTGTTCAGGGTCGGGATGTATTGCTTCCATTCCCCGGTAGTGAAGTGCCAGAAAATCGCGAATACCCACAGTCCGATCAGCGTCCAGGCGGCAATGGTATGTGTATTGACCGCCGTGGCGAAGCCCACCAGGCTATATGAGCCATGCACCTCGAAGCCGGTGATCAGCATCAGGATGATGAGCGTGGCCTGCGACCAGTGCCAGATGCGCTCGAACACTTTGAAAACATAGATATTATTGGTAGACATGATGTTTTATCCTTTGCGGTTCGCGTAGATGCGGCCTGCGCCGTGGAGTATGACGCCGATCAGTGTCAGTAGCGCGAGTATCCAGCCAGCTTTATCCAGCCATGGATTGTTGTCGCCACGCCCTGGCATGTAGATGCCCTTGACGTCTTTCAGGCGACCGCCGGTTTTGGCATCGTGGCACTGTGCGCAGGTCAGCGCATCATTTTTCGGGGCAACCATGTGGGTGATCGGCCAGGCCATTTCAGTGCTGATGAAGGCGTACTTGCCGCTGTATTCCGCGCCAATTTCCTTCATGCCATAGTCCATCGCCTTATCCCAGTTGAAGTTGCTCCATAGCGAGCTGTCATCCTTGCCATAGGTATGGAAGACGAGCAGTTGGTTATTGCCGGTATCGTAGGGCTGCTTGCCTGTGAACACCTTCATTGGCCAGATTTTCGACTTGCCATCTTCCGCGCTGCCCTCGAAGCTGTTGATCTTGACGACCTTGCTTGGGTCCAGCTTGGTCTCGCGCAGGGTGTAGTTCACCTTGCCGTTAAACCAGGTGTAAGTCGGAATGACATCGTGTTCCCAGGTGAAATCACCTTTTTTGCTGTCATAGGCGTTTTTACCGGCTGAATCCTTGGAGGTATAAGGCTTGCCATCCTTCATCTTGCCGGCGGTTGACCAATCCCAACTCATTTTGGTGGCCTGTCCGCGTGCGAACTCGGGAATATGGCAGGTCTGACAGGCGATTTTGTCCGCATGTTGATCTAGGCGAGCGCGTTTGGCGCTTTCCTTGACCGTTTCATGCGGCTTGTTGCCGTGGCAGGACTGGCAGGTCGCCGGGTTCGAATTGTCTACCTTGCCGCGCAGGTGAGCGACTGGATTGGTGACCGAAGCAGTCGGCGCATAACGGCTGCCGGGGACGTCATGGCCGGTGGTGGCGTGGCAGGTGCCGCAGGTAAAATTCAGCCCGTCTTTTGCCATGTGGACATCAAGATACTTGGCAGGGTTTTTGAGGGAACTGTCCAGATCGCCGTGCTTCACTGCATCGCCGCCGCCGCCGTAGAAGTGGCAGGCGCCGCAGGTTTCGCGCGTGGTCTTGCCGACGTTCTGCGCTACATCCTTGAGGTCAACCGCTTTGACGATCTTGCCGGAATGCGGTGGAAATTCGGTGTCCTCATACGGAGGATGTCCCGACAGACCAGGCAATTTGCGGTATTTGCTGGTGTTGTCGTGGCACACCAGGCAGTCCACGTTGTTCTGTGACGTGAAGTCAAACTTATTGTCCTTCCAGCCATAGCCAACATGGCATGCCGTGCAGAACTGGTAGTTTGATGGAACGGCGGTACAGAAGTTGTTGATGACGTTCTTTTTGCCCAGGCTCTGCTTGGTGTCCGGGTTAAGGAACTCCCAGGTCCAGTGCTTGGTTTTCTGCACCTGCTTCGCGGCCTCGGTGTGGCAGGAGAGACAGGCCTTGGTGACTTCCGGGCCATCCTTGAAGTCTTTTTGCAGTTCCTTGAACTTGCTGTGGTCAGCTGTCGAAGTCGTGGTCTTCTTGACCCCGGCGGCTGGGGCGACCGGAGCCATTGCGGGTGCGGCAGGCGTTGCCGCAGCAGGGGTTGCCGCCGGCGCCGGATTGGCGCTGGCGCCCAGTGCGGCGAGCACGCCGCTGGCAGCCAGCACAAGTGCCGGTATGAGTGATCTGGATAACATGATGCCTCCTTGAATGAATCGATATATGGGGTAGGTCAGGGTAGGGGGATCAGCAACCGCCGCCACCGCCTGCTGCACCGCCGCCTGCGCCACCACCGCCACTACTGTTCCGAATCATCTCGGGAGCGGGTTTGCTGGCATCGAACTCAAGGAATTTTGCCTGATCGGCTGCGACGTGACTCATGACTTCACCCACCATAGGGCCGAACATCTTGCCCATCAGGCCGGCATTCATGTTGCCGATATAGGTTTTGCCGTCATTCTTTTTGTACACGGAAATTTTGCAAGGCATCAGGATGGACAGAAAGCGCACTGAGTCATCCTTCAGAACCGGGGCGGAGTACTTTGTGCTACAGGCCTCGATCATCAGCACCGGCAGGACATTGCCGCCGTCCTTTTGCACTGCCTTGGCCGGGTCGCGCAGACCGGTCATGCTCCATCCGTTTCCGGCGTTCTGGATGTTCTGCTGGATACGCGCGACTGTTTCTTCCAGTCCAAAGGGGCTGACCCGTTCCTTAAACATCATACTGGGCGCCATGTTGTAGGCCATGAATGCTGTGAACAGCAGGCCAAGAAAAAAACCACCAAATAGTTTTAGCATTTTGAGTCTCCCGTTGCGGTTGGTTATGACAGCTTTTTTTAAGGGCGAAGATTACAGGGTCGGTTTAGTTTTATAAAGCCCTTGCCCCTACAATCTTAGTGAATAAGTCTATCCTTATATTCTAATGCAGCAAGCAAGAAAAATTTATGTCGACGGGTCTAATGGCGGGTCATTAGAAATGGCTATAATCAAAAAATCCATAGTAATTTAATCGGGATTTAGGGGCTCAGATGGAAACAGCAATACTGGGTGGTGGGTGCTTCTGGTGTCTTGAAGTGGCTTTGGGGGAATTACGGGGCGTTGTGGACGTTATTTCCGGTTATGCGGGCGGGCACGACGAATATCCAACTTATGAAGCGGTGTGTAGCGGAGAGACCGGTCATGCGGAGGTGGTTCAGGTTCAGTTCGACCCGCTGGAGATCGACTACTCCGATCTTCTTGCCGCTTTCTTTACCATCCACGATCCCACGACTTTGAACCGGCAGGGAAACGATGTCGGCAGCCAGTATCGTTCCGTGATCTTTTATTGCTCCGAGCAACAGAAAATGAAGGCAGAGGCATTCATGAAATCCCTGAACACTTCTGGTGACTGGCCGAATCCACTCGTCACGGCGTTGCGCCCGGCGGGGATTTTTTACCCGGCAGAGTCTTGTCATCGCGACTACTACCGCCTGCACGCCGAACAGCCCTATTGCCGGATCGTTGTCGCGCCGAAGGTGAACAAGCTGAGAGAGAAGTTTTGCAACAGGCTTTCAGGAAAGCATGGATAAAAGCATTTGCCGAATCAGCGCCAGCGTTTTGCCATGAACATCGCGATGCGGGTTGAATTCAGCCAGCTCGATAGCCAGCAGGCGGGGGTCCCTGGCGATGCCCTTGAGCAGTAGGTCCAGTTCCAGATGGTGCAGGCCGTCTGGTATGGGAGAGCCGACCCCTGGGCTTTCCCTGGGGCTAAACGCATCCAGGTCGATACTGATTCCATACCCTTGGGTGTTCCTGTTTGCGATGAGTAAAGCTTCGTGCATGACGGCACGCATCCCGCGCCGATGTACCTCATCCATAAAAAATACTTTTACCCCGATTCGTTCAAGCAAGTCAGCCTCGGCGCGTTCATAGCTGCGTACGCCAACCAGCGCAACGTTTTCAGGAAGCAGTTTGGGGCTGAATCCTTCCAGATCGACCAGTTCCGGCGCCCCGTGGCCAAGTAATACCGCCAGCGGCATGCCGTGAATCCGGCCGCTCAGGGATGTTTCTGGCGTGTGGCTATCCATGTGGGCATCGATCCACACCAGGCCTGGCGTCCCGCCACCCCAGGTTCTGACAGCGCTGCTCACCCCGGACCATGTCCCGATTGCACAGGAATGATCGCCACCCAATACGACAGCCAGACCATGTTCTGAAACAAGCGCCCGAACCTGCGCGGCAAGGCGTGAGCAGACATCGGTTATGTCGGCCAGTGGCGTATCCGAGGGTGTGGGTAGCAGCGTGTCGCGCCAGCGAATGTTGGCGCCATTTTTCAGGAGCGTGTCCAGCAGATCGGTCGCCCGGATAGCGGCAGGGCCATCCGCGCAGCAGGTGTCGGGGGCGCCCATGCCTGAGGCTACACCCAGAATCTGGATGGGTCTTGGTGTTTTGTGGCTGGCATCCAATCTGGTGATAAATCCAAAAAACTGGATTCTGCCATGACAGTTAGTCGGTTGAGGAATATTTAGGCTCTTTTCGCAAATCATGTTGTTAAGCCGCCCCACCCAGCGCCATCGTGAGCCACTGAGCGGGGTTCGGGCCGTTTCCGCTGTCACGATCAAGCGCCCGGAACCAGCCCAGGTAGTTGGCCAGATAGCACGTTGCCA
>JAUYFQ010000050.1 GCA_030690895.1 Sulfuricellaceae bacterium | reverse complement strand
GTAATTCGTATCGGTATGACGCTGAATTATGCCTGCCAAGTGCAGTTTGAGCGAGACAAAGCGTTAACCGAACTCGGGGTTGAGGTGACTTTTATGGCAACCGCAATTGGCGGACGCTTTTTCACGCTGACTCCCACGCCTCCCTCATTCCCTCGAACAGAATGCCTACCACTTCCTCGTCGAGGACGATATGCAAATCCAGTCGAGTACGTTGCAGGCCTGAAACGTCAAGGCGGAAAGCGGTAAATACCTTGTCGTCATCCAACCCGAGGCTGTCACAGAACCGCTTCCATGCTTCTTGAATGGAAAATTGTTCCGTTTTGTAATGAAAATAGCTTTCCATCCGCTCGTCATCAGGACTACGAGCGTAAGCAGCTAACGCTCTATTTGCTTTTGCAAGTGTCTGATAAGAATCGACCAAATTCATCAAGGCTAAACTTATGAGCCGAGCAAACCTCCAGGAAAATTCTGGGTCATTTATGCGGTAAATCTGTTTCGGGCAACTTTCCAAAAGCCTGTCACTCTCCTCCGTGTCGCCACGCGCCATGGCTTCCACCGTCAGGGCAAGGCGCTCTTGTGGGGTCAATTTGTCATAGTGTCTTGATACATCTTTCATGATTTTTTTCTCGCGTTCAATGTTCTTTCCAGGGATTCCATGCGGGCTTCGATCAAGGTGGTTTCAATCGCCTTGTTGAGCTGACCGAGGACGTAAACCAGCTTCGTCCCGTCACCCATATCAATGTCACCCCGGCGCATGTCGCGGTATACCTTCGCCATTTCCAGACGCACGTCATCAGCGGTCTTGAGGTGGATGGTCGGGGGGGTAGGCAGAACGTGAAGGCTTGCACCATCAATGGTCGCAGGCGAATTGCTTGCCGTGATATTTTCTGATTTCATTTTTTCCGCCTATAGAAAATTGACCACAAAAGCCACAAAAGGCTGTTCATAGGGCCACCGTCAATACGGCTGGATTTACTTCCATCTTCCGGCTCGGCCTGTGCGCCACCTTCGCTATCCGTGGCCGGATAAAATGACGTTCAATCAGCACGTCAATTATCGGTTCCAGTTCGGCGGATCGTTTGTAGCGCGTTTTGTGGGCATAGTGGCAATCCCGGAAAGTGAACTCCGCTTTACCTTCGCGCTCGATCCAGCGCAGCACCACGCGCGCACCGTCCAAGGCAGGATCAGCGCCCATCAGGTCGAACACGGCCAGCGCATGGACGCTCAAGGTTTCGGCCATGCGCAGCGCGGCGCTCATATCCTCAAGGCTGATTTCCTTATCTGATGGCGTGACCAGTGCATGACGGACGATATGCAGCAGGGCGGCAATTCGCGCCACGGCGCCGGGGAACTTGCCCGCCCAGTCCGTGATGTGGGCATAAGTGCCGCCTTCTCGCATCCCTGCTTCCACCTTGTGGGCGAATGACTGCCAGGCTTGGAGCGCATCGTCAGAGATTTTGAGAATGTGCGGACATGGGTTGCCGTCCTTGTCGCTCGCCATTTCATGGTTGAGCATGGCCGTTAAAATGCCCTCATACCGGGCGCGGTAGTCCGGCAGCATCGGGCGTGCATCCAGGGTGCGATAACCCAGATTCGATGACGGCAGCGCATAGAGGAAGCGGCCCAGCAATCCACGGCCACGGAATGACTTGTTGTCGGTGAGTCCGCGCAACACGTCAGGCTGTGGCGACAAGCCAAGGGTCAAGGTGGGCGACTGCATGAACACCGGCGGGCGGCTGCCACGGTTTACCCTTACCGGGCTTCCTGCGTGTCCTTGCAGGAATAGATCAAGGTTTGGCACGCCACCTGAATAGCGGCCTGCCAGGATGTCGAAAATTCCGCTTTCGTCTGACAGGATGGCCATGCGCTCGTTGTTGTCCGCCATGATGGTGCCCAGGTTTTCAGGGGTCACATCCTGCGCCCATACTTGCGGCGCAGTGGGGATCTCCGGCAGGTCGGCTTCGAGGTCGGCAATCTCTCTTTTCAACTGCTCGAACTCGCCACCCTTGGCCTTGCCAGCCTGCTTGCGTAACTGGCTGATGAGCTCGGTCAGGGTCGCATGGTCGCTTGCCGCTTTCTTGATTGCTGGCTCGATCATTTCACGCTGTAACTTTTCCCATGCTGTCAGGGGCGCGGTAGCTGCATTTTGCACAGCGGTTTTGCGGCTGCCTGATGGAAGCGCTGCGTTTGTCCAGATATTCACCGGCTCGAAATAATCCTGCTTCACCCGCACCCGATACTTGCCCTGTGCGGCGGCGCTTATCGCGGCCAGCGTCATCATTGCTGATAGTTCCGGCGGGGTTTCTGTGGATGCGCTCAAGGCGGTGACAAAGTTTTGAATGGCATCAGGGAAAACATCATCTGGCCAGGGTGGAAGCGTGGCCGATTGCAGGCTGATAGGTGCTTGCCAGTCGCTTGGCGTTTCAGGTGCAACCGTCCATGTAACCGGTACTGGCTCACTGTGCGCTTTCACCGCTTTCTGAAAATCCGCTAGCAATGCCTTGGTATCAATCCCGCTTTCAGGCACGGGCTGGAAGCCGTCCCATTCCAGAAAAGCATCATCAATATAGGCGACGATCCAGTCCGCTACATCTCCACCTTGCGGCAGGTTGGGCAGGCGCACTATTGAGATGGTGGGCGGCTTGGAGAAGCCCGCCAGAATCGCCGCTACTGTCTTGGCATATCCTTCCCCCGGCTCGTCGTTGTCAGGCAACAGATAAACGTGCTCGCGGCCTTCCGAAGGCGTCCAGTTTGTCTTGTCGGCGGCCTTGCTTCCGCCTTGGGATGTGATTGCCACCAGCCCGAGCGATTGCAGGGCGGCGGCGGCTTTCTCGCCCTCCACCACGAACACGGCGCGGGCGGGGTCAGCTTGCGTCAGCACGTCCAGGCCAAACAGCGGGCGAGGATTGGCGGCGCTGCCACTCTGCCAGAGATGCCCGTTGCGCTTGAAGTAAGGTACCACGTCCTTCTTGCTGTCAGCATCGAAACGGGCGACATGGCCCAGCGGTTCGCCCTGTGCGTTGCGATATTCCCACACAAAGCGGCGTGCCTTGTTATTGAATGTCATGGGTATGCCTTGCATCACATACCCCACTCGTCGGCCAATTGCTGCAAGGCTTCAGGGAAACTCAAGCCGTCCCGTTGCTGGATGAAGGCGATAATGTCTGATCCCTTCGCGCCACAACTGAAACAGCAGAAAGCGCCCGTTTCCAGATTCACGCGAAAGCTGCCTGCATGGTTGTCAGCATGGAAAACGCACAGGCCACCATCACGCCAGCCACCCCCTCTCGGGGAAGGCATGGTGGGCAGTTCGGCGCGGTAGAAGTCGGCAGGAGGAATATATGCCTTCACATTTTCGAGCAATCTCAAGGAAGTTTTCATAGTGAAAATCCCGTGCTATGCTTCGGCTGGTCGGTTCCTTGTCTATTGGCTCCGGCAGATTCAACGGCTGGGGCGACTGCAATCGTCCCGGCCATTCCTGAAGAACGCTTCCGTTCCCACTCCTTTACCCGGCGCACATAGTTCTGGCCTTCGTCACCTGCGGCGCTGATTACCTCTTGTGGCAGGTAGTAACGCTTGATGTGGGCGCTGCGCTGGGTGGGGTCGCTGGTGGGCACTGTTTCCGGATTGTCCTGAATATTCCAGCCCCTTTCACGCAATATGAAAATAGGATCACTCAGGCGGTAGGTTCCGGCGTGCAGCCAAAAATCTCGGTGAGTTATGCCCACGCCTTGCAGAAGCATGGCAAGGGCGCGGCTCGGCAAGGTGCCGACGTTGGGGAAAGTGAAGGCACTCATTTCGCACCTCCAGCAATCCATGAAAGAAAGCCGCCATGGTTGATGAGCACCTTGGCGCCTACGTGGCGGATGTGAGGCGCAAGTCCGTTGCCGGAGATTTTCCCCTTAGAAGACTGGCGGTCGGCGGCATTGAAAACTTGGTTGCGGATTGCCGCTTCGGTGAAAGCTGGTTCGGCTTGCGCCAGCAGCTTGGTGGTCAGCCAAGAATCATTGAGGGATTTCGCGGGATTGGTTGTTTCGTGTTGCATTGCACACTCCTTACCTTAACCTCTCGTCGTTGTGCGTTATTGCACTTCAACGATTGTGAAAAAGTATTGCAAGGCAACAAAAAGGCGCAACGTTCTACACGTTGCCATTATCCTTATAAATCATGTGGTTATTTGGGCAAAATATAGGCAAACTAAATTGTTAGGCAAACTGCTAATTTTTCCATGTTTTTCTCGTCCGTCTTTTTATGTTTTCCACATCCACTTCTAATTTTTGTGCTAATTCCTTGGCGGCCTTATTTTTTGTCGGGTAACGCTTCAAGGGGTCTTTCTGTTTCAATTCTTCTGCCATTTGATCCAATGGCATTTGCCACTTTGGATAAATCTCGTCGCTAGGGTTGGCGCCATATTTCTCGTAATATCCATTTTCATCACTATCTACCGTGCTTTCCTGAGTTCTGGAGTGGCTCCTAGCCTCAGCCTCAATGCTTTCAATCTGAGACAGTACAAACAACGCCGTTTTTTTTGCCGGATATTGGTCGCCGTTGCTCCACTGTGTACCCCCCATGATGGGGTGAATATCCATTAGCCGCGATTGTTTAAACATCGCTTTGACAAAGGACTTCATTTTAATGCCGGGTTGTTCGCGCCAGCGCTTGATCAACTCCTTCCCGGTGATGTAACGGTCGGCAGGATGGAAGTTGTAAATATCGTCCTCCACAAACCAGCAATCCATCAGGGGCGCGAGGTAGTTCTCGTCCATTTGCTCATTAAAGAAGAATCTCGGCGGAATCTCCAATTCATTGGCGTTCAGGTAGGCGGCGAGGCCGCCGTCGTTCGGCCCCGCCAAAACCCAAGCAGCGATTTCCGCTGGTGTGGCGTTCATTTTTTTCGAGAGAAAATTGAATGCATTAAGGTAGGACATGTACGTCTTGCCAAGCGCGGGCAAGGTGTGCGCGCGCCGTGCCTGTTCGTTGATGGATTCGGCATCGTTATTCGCTGTCATGGTTTTCATCCAAATATTTTCTGATTCATGCGCTCCACCACGCTGGCGGTATGCCCTTCGGATAAGTGCGCGTAACGCTTCACCATTTGCAATGTCTTGTGTCCCAGCACCTCGGCTATCTCGGCCAGGCTTGCGCCGTTCATCGCCAAATAGCTTGCGGCGGAATGCCGCAAATCATGGAAGTGGAAGTCATCCAGTTCGGCATGTCTAACTGCTGTTTCCCAAGGAGTGCGTAAATCCATGGGCTTTTGTGGCTTCTGTGGTGCGTTTTCCTTAGCAGGGAAAAGAAACTTGCTGTCTATCCTTCTTACCTTGCCCAGTTCTTTCAGCAGATCAAGCGCATGGACAGTAATCGCTACGGCGCGGCGCTCGCCGTTTTTCGTTTCGTGCAGGATGGCGCGTCCCCGGTTCAAGTCCACCACGTCCCAAGTCAGGCCCATGATTTCGCCTTGCCGCATTCCGGTAGAAAGCGCCAGCACCACCACGGTATAAAGGTAGGGGTTGCGAGATTCCTTGCAGGCTTTCAGTAAGTTGACGCGCTCATCATCAGACAGGAAGCGCACCCGGCCACGGGGCAAGGATGGCTTGGTCACTTTCCGCATAGGGGTGTCATCTATCCAGCCCCATTCTTTAACAGCGGTTGTGAAAGCATGGCTCAAGGCGGCCAGGTAACGCACCACCGTTGCAGGTGCGCGCCGTTCCACTGGCCTGCGCTCTCCCTTGACGGTAACAAACATGCTGCCATCGGTCTGCATCCCGCTGGCGATTCGTTCCTTGCACTCGCTAATCATCGCCGGGGTAACGTCTGCCAGGGTGTGGCTACCAAGCTGACCCTTCCACCATGCCAGGTGGGGGAGGCGGTATTGAGCCTCCTTCGGATTTTGAGGCATGATTTCCTTGGCGTAGCGATCAAGTAATTCCGCCAGGGTGTGGCGCTTGGCTTCAGTGGTCTTGAAGTGACGACCCTCCCTGATGGCGGACTCTGTGTTCTGCGCCCATTTCTTGGCATCGGTCAGGCGCTCGAAAGAAGCGGATTGAACGGGGTAGCCTTTTAGTCGGATTTTTACCCGGTAACTATTTTCACCCTCCTTGCTGGTGCGCTTCTCGATGCTCGCCATGACTGCCTCCTCAAGTGGTTTAACACTGGTGACAGGCTACAACAATAGGCAATAATATACAACATGGCATTACCAATGACAATAAAACAACGTGTATCTACATGATAGTAAATTACTAATATGACTTTTATTCTGACTGTGGGGCACTAATGGGGCACTTGCGAAAAAAATGAAGGCGTTTCGCCCTGCTTATGGGTGAAGTGGGGGGATCGTTTTGGATTGGAGGTGTGGGGCTTTTGTTTTGAAGTGCCCCGCCAGTGCCCCATGGCAGAAAAACAAAGGGCCTGCATTTCTGCAAGCCCTTGATTATTTTGGTGGTGATAGGTGGACTTGAACCACCGACCCCAGCATTATGAGTGCTGTGCTCTAACCAACTGAGCTATATCACCTAGAAGAGAGCGGCATTTTACTTTTTGCACCGTATTTGTCAAGTCAGGTATAATCCGCGCTCTCCTGAACGCGCCCGTAGCTCAGTTGGATAGAGTGTTGGTTTCCGAAGCCAAAGGTCACAAGTTCGATTCTTGTCGGGCGCGCCAATCATACCCAACAGAGGGCACTGCTTCAGTGCCCTTTTTGTTTTTCTGGTTCTGGATTGCAGCAATCAGCTGGTCATAGCCGCCTTTGATGGTTGCCTCTTCACCCGTTACCCGGATTTCATCCACCAACATCTGCAAATAGCTTTTGGCAAGGCCCGAACCGGCCATCAGCTTGCCGCAAATGAACCGGCTGAAGGCATCCACTTCACCCGGCAGGATTTGTTCCATGGGAAGACTGAAACTGCTTTTCACATTCGCCATCTCGATCTGTAGCGCTTCACATGTGGTTTTCAATTGCTGCGCCCGGTTCTGCGTGGTTTCATCCAGGGGCAGGACGCCGGTTTCCACCGCTTCATAAAGCCTGGCAATCCGGTCACCCTCACCGCCGTCTACGTGGACGGGCAGGAAACCAAAAGCTGGGCAGGATCAACTGGGACGGACGCCTCCGGCCATGCCTACTGCAAGCTCACCCTATCCGCTCCCCCCGAAGACGGCGCGAAAATCACCGTCGCCATGCAGCAACCGGCGCGCTGCTCAAACACCCAGCCGACATCCTGCAAGACCTGCTAAGCCTCACCGGAAAAGCATGGGACTTATCCCGCCTCAAAGCCAAACTACCCGGCTTGCGCCTCGCTGGCAGGCTGGATAAAGCCCAGTCCGTCCGCGCCTGGATGGATGAAATCACCCGCTCTTGCGGCGTAGTCTGGGCGGAAAGATTCGCCGCCAGCTAACCCTACTTTGCCGCCTGCGTATTCCGGCATCCATGAGGCAAATAGATGTCTTCGATATTGGTTTTGTTGCCGCCCTTGACCACCATCTTGTCAGGAACGGCTGCATTGCCACAGACCCAGGCGACAGGCACAACAGGAGAATCCTCGATCACGGCAGGGCGGATAGAGAGTATTTTTCCACGTAACAGTTTGTTTGAATTGTTGCCGAAGGTCATGTTAATGACACCCTGCTCAACGACCAGCGAACTGATCATGTTGCTGACAATTTTTTCCGGCACTGGCAAGCCGGTTTCCGTATTGTCCGCCGGCAGCGTTTGTGTCAGTTTCCAGTACGCAGCGATCGGCTCCTTGGCGATGTCTGCCAGTGGGATGGCCGTCACAATGTGTTCCCGGATGATGCGCCCAGTAAAGCTTGGAATCGACATTGCCGCCAGGATGGCGATGACGGCGAGTACAACCATCATTTCCATGGCCGAGAAACCCTTGTCTTGACGAATCAACATACCTGCTCCTTATGATTCCAATGCAATATAACTGACTTCCAGCACATCCAGTTCCTCGACCCCGCCCGGGGTTCGCAGTGTTACCGTATCGCCCTCCCGCGCCTTGATCAAGGCTTTGGCCAGCGGCGATATCCAGCTGATGCGGCCACGGGTGATATCCATTTCATCCATACCGACGATACTGTATACCTGCTCCTCCCCTGCCAAATTGGAGACGCGCACGGTTGCGCCAAAGAATATCTGCTCACACGCTTCGCGTTGGGCTGGATCAATGACTTCGGCCTGATCCAGCCGCTTGCCCAGAAAGCGGATGCGCCGGTCGATCTCGCGCAGGCGTTTCTTGCCGTAGATATAGTCGCCATTTTCGGAACGGTCGCCGTTGGAGGCCGCCCAGGTGATGGTTTGAACGAGTACCGGGCGCTCTATCTTCCACAACTGGTTGAATTCGGCTTCCAGGCGCTGAAACCCTTGTGGTGTGATGTAGTTCTTTGTTCCCGGTGGCAGGGACGGTGCGGCATCCAGACCTTCGTCTTCTTCCCCGGCGTCCTCTTTGACAAAGGCCTTGCTCATACGTCCATTTCCAGCAGTGTTTCCGAGGCGATGTCGCGCACATTCGCATCTTCATCCTGCAAACAATCCTGCAGCCAGGGACGAATTTCGTCGCCACCGATCAGCGACAGATAATGGCAGGCATCCGCACGGGTCAGCGCATCGTGGTGCCGGGTCAGTGCGCCCAGACCAGGAATCATGATCCGGGCCACTCCGCTGCCCTGAAATTCTTCCAGCACCGCGCCTATCCCAAGCCTGACAGCCATGCTGGCTTTTTCATCCGCCAGCAGGCCGACCAGTGCCAGCAGCCGTTGCGGTTCCTGTCTGGACAGGGTTTCGACCTTGGCGCGTTGGCCGCTCATCAGCAGTTCCATGAACCAGGCCTGCCAGCCTTGCTCCGTGTCAGGCAAGACATCCGGGGTCTGGTGCGCTTTCAGTTTGATCGCATCAATCCGTGGCCAGGACGGGTGGGCATTCATAGATCCAGTTCCAACTGTAATAACTGGCGCAGGAGCGGAATCGTCACCGGGCGCTGCTGCTCCAGCGTATAGCGATCCAGTGCATCCAGAACGGCCATCAGGGAGGAAAGATCACGCCGCCAGTGACGCAGCAGATAATCCAGCACCTCCTGCGGCAAGTTGAAGCCCCGCTCACGCGCATGTGCCTGAAGCGCTTGTCCCTTTTCCATATCGGAGAGGCCATGCACCTGGTACACCAGCCCCCACCCCAGGCGAGTCAGCAGATCCGGACGCACGGCCAGGCCGGCTGGTGCAATCGAGCCACTCACCAGCAAGGAGCCATTTGATTCGCGTAGCCGGTTATACAGGTGAAAAAGTTCGATTTGCCCGCTTTCGTCGAGTTTTTCGACGTCATCGACGGCGATCAACTCGCCCCCCTGGATTTCCATATGGGCATGTGCCGAGGAGAAGGCTGTCGGCAGGCTCATTTGCTCTGCGGCACGAGACCAGGCGCGCAAGAGATGGGTTTTGCCGCAACCGCTTTCGCCCCAGATATAGATGAAGCGCTCGCCGACCCGGCCATCGAGCACGGTCTTCAAGGCATGCAGCAATTCCGCATTGCGCCCGGCCAGAAAATTCTCCAGGCTGGGTGCAACATCGGCGGCGATATCCAGTACGAGCTGTTTCATTCAAAAGAAATTCGCGTAGCGAACCTGCGCCCCCCTCTCCCTCCGGGGGAGGGATGGGGAGGGGGAAACGGGCATGGCAGGTTTGATGATTTCATTTGCCGTGCCCGTTAGAAGCGCTGGAAGACGTCGATATAGAGTTGTTTTTCGGGCAAGCCGTGTTCGAGCAGGATCGCCCTGCTGGAAGGTGCGGAGATTTCCGGGCTGCTCAGATAAACATCGTGTCCACCCAGTTCTGGAAAGTCGGCGACCAGACGCTGCACACCGACCAGCAGGCTCTTGTCGACGCAGCTCGCCGCATCCTCATCCGCCACGCCCTGCAGGACGGTAAAGGAAAAATTGTCGCAAGCATCCATCCAGGCACGGCAGTAATTTTCCATATAGGGGTTGGTGCCGTGCGGCAAAATCCAGTACAGGTGAACAGGCTGTTCATATTCGATTGCCAGCGCATGCTCGATCAAGCTTTTGGCTGGCGCAAAACCCGTGTCATAAGCCAGAAAAATCACCGGCTTCACGCTCCCGTCATCAAAGACAAAATTTCCATATGGACCACTGACCTTGACATTCAACCCTGTTTTCAGCGCCGAAAAACAGTATTCCGAAAAGGGATCGCCTTCAGTCCGCTTGATATGGAATTGCAGGTTGGTGGCATTACAGGGGCAACTGGCAATGGATTTGTTGCGCGGCATGAGTCCATCGATTTCCAGTGTCACATGCTGGCCAGCCAGAAAGCGCAGGCTTTTGCTGCGCGGCGTGCGCAGATGCACGGCCATCACATCCTCGCTCAAGACTTCCAGTTTGGAAATCTGGGCATTGATCGATTGCAGGGGAATATCTTCGACCCCGCCGGCCTCGTGCGCTTCGATTTCGATGTCTTCCGAGGCAAGGCTACAGCAGGTCAGGAAATAACCCACCGCCTGGTCGGAAGCACTGAAGCGGTAATCGTGATGGCGGGTTTCACCCAGTTGACCGGATACCAGACGCGCCCTGCACTCGCCGCAAGAGCCGTTATTGCAACTGTAGGTCAGCGCAATGCCTGCGCTCAGGGCGGCATCCAGAATGGTATCGTTCGGCCCGGCGGTAAATTCGCGCCCGTCCGGACGCATTTTGATTTTAGCTGTCATGCCGAAAAGCATACCATATCGAATTCCATCATATTTCTGCACATGAAGTGAGACCACCTTGTTCCGTCTGCTGTCAGTAGCTATCGCCGCGCTTGCCCTATGGGGCGCTGTCCACATCATCAACGATCCCATAAGTGGGTATGCCAAACACCATATGCAAGCGATTCTGGAATCGCTCGATCAGGAGATTGGACAGCGCAGCCCGGTATGTGTGTACGATCAGGTCTCTTTCCCCCTGACTGTCAATAACGAGCAACGCCGCCCGGGATATAGCCGCAATGGTGTGGCTCACCTGGCTGAATTCCAGTTCGAATGCAAACATTGCGACAAACTTCTTGAAGCCGGGTTGATCAAGATCGGCACAATGGAAATACCGGTAGACGGATCCACCCCGACCAGTTATCGCTATGATCTGACCAGTCTCGGGCGCGCCGTATACACCAAAAAAAAGAGCCCTTATCCGGCATAGGTGGCCCGAGATTCTGTTTCGGGACAGCGCGTGTAGACAAGGTAGTCGAGGCGCTTTCGGAGATGCGCGTCGGGAATGTGAACGCGCTTTCGGTCAAATACACGATAAAAATTCTCGATCCGCATCCCTTCCTGTTCAAACCGGAAAGCTCGGACCTTGGTCTGCCTACCCTGAGCAAAGATACCGGGAACCGGCAAACACCAAGACTGACCACCTTGATGTTTTCCTCGCAAGGAAAAGTCGTGGAAGCCGATCCCAGTTTCCGTTACGGGAAGTGGGTCAACGAAAAATAGTCATTTACCCGTCGTAGCCCAAACATGCTTCGGCTCCCGCGCCTGTATTCTGGCCGCCTCCAGTGCAGCCCGGAATTCCGTGCGCAGATTAGCCGAACGAACATCTCCGCTGGAAAAATCATGCCCCTTGATGGTGGCCGACAACTGGTCAGCAGTAAAATCCAGGTATTTCTGCATCACATCGCGCGCCTGTTCCAGGCATGAGGGAACGGCGATGTTTCCAGCTTCCACGCTCGCCCGCCTGAATTTGCTGACTTCGTGCTCCAGACTGCCGCCTGAACTGACAGAAGCATAGGAGTCCGCCGCAGTTCGAAGCAGGTATACCCCCAGTTTTCGTTCCGCCCGGTCAACGTTAACCCGATCACAAGGAAGATCGGATCTCGCCTTGCTACCAAAGTTGGTCGTCGACTTGACCGGTTTGACGCCTTCCGCGCATGGCACACCCTGATAGCCGATTTTCCCACTCGCATCCTGGCATTTGAAAAGGCTCTTTTCGCAAATCGTGTTGGTAGCTCACGTAGTGAGCCACGCATAGCCAATACTGGTTGTCATGGCGCAGTGACAGCGGAAACGGCCCGAACCCCGCTCAGTGGCTCACGATGGCGCTGGGTGGGGCGGCTTAACAACATGATTTGCGAAATGAGCCTTTGAAAATCTCCGCCTGGACGGGCAATATCCATGCGAATACCAAGAATAAAAACACCTGTTTCAACAACATACCCTCATGCTTCAGCTCCTCTGATTTGCCTTGTCCAGCGAAAAACCAGGAATTTAGGATATGATTATACGGTATGCAAAAAGGGATACTGGAGAATGAAAAAGACCCTGTACGAAATCCTTGGCGTGAGCCCAAGCGCTTCAGATATTGAAATACAGAACGCCTACAAAAACCTGACGCAAAAGCTGGAGTCTGGCACATCGGGGCTGGATTCGACTGAAGCCAATTTTCAGCTTAATCTGGCCAAACAGGCTTTCTGGACGCTTTCGGACAACATGCAGCGCGCCGCCTACGATGCCCGTCTGGCAAAGCCGGTTATCGAAACGCCGGACATCGAGATTCTGCTGGAAAGAAAAACCAGAAAATCAGGCAATTTCTCTCCACGGTTACTGAAATCCGTTATTGGCGGCCTGATCGCTCTCGGCGTGACGTTTCAGGTCGTGAATTCGACGCTGAGCAGAAGCGGTAGCCAGGAGATGGCAGAAAAAAAAGTCGCCCTCAAGGAATACGAACTCACCTACGGCACGACCTCGCCTAGTGAAATCGCCGCCATCCAGGCACGCGAGAAAGAGGAGCAGGAACAAAACGAAAAAATGCGTGAAACGCGCAAACTCGAAGAAGAGGCACGCAAACGCGATCGCCAAATTGAAGAAAGTCGGCGCTATGCTTCCGATGTTTCGAGCGATCTGCAGCGCTCGGAAGAACGCGCGGAAAGAAACGCCGAATATGAGAAACGGCGCGCAGAAGAAATCGAACGAGCAAAACTCGCGCAGGAACAATACAAGAAAGATCAGCAGCAACGCAGTTGGGATGCTGCACTCGGCAGGAAAAATTAAGCGCTCGTTATGGCTGGGTATATCGATTTTTATGAAGTTCTGGGTATCGCCCGGAATGCGACCGCCGCCGAGATTGAAGCGACCTACGATAGCCAGTTGAAACATCTGGAATCCGGCCGGCATGGCATGGATGCGGCGCGCGCCAAAGACCGCATCAAACTGGTCAACCAGGCATACTGGGCGCTCTCCGACAAGAACCGGCGCGCCGGTTACGACGCATCGTTGGAAACGGCGTCAGGCATGCCTGTGCAGTTTGCCGTGGACATGAAGGAATCGCGCTGGACGACGCCACGGGGCAGCATGCACCTCATCAAGCGCGTTATCGTCGTGATATTGCTCGCCCAGTTCGGTTACGCGATCCTCAGTTTCTATGTCCGAAACAAAGTCGAAGGGGGTCCGGATATCACCGAGCAGGAAAAAATCCGGCAGGGCTATGACGCGATCAATGGAAAAATGTCCGCAGAAGATCGTGCCGCAGGCGAGGCGCTTGCCGAGAGGCAACGACAGGAGGCTGAGGCGGAACGGGCCAGGCGCGAGCAAGAAATAGCCAAATCCCAACAGGAGAGAAAGTTGGAACAGGATCGGCGCTATGCGGCGCAAGTTTCTCAGGAATTCCGGGAGGCGGAAGAAAATGCGCACCGGCAAGCCGAGAATGAACGACAACGCGAAGTTGAGCTTGAACGGGAAAAACAGGAACAGGAACGCCAGCGCATCGAACGCCTGCAAGAAAAATGGCAGTCCGGCAAACAGCGGCAGACTCGCGGGGACGAGTTGGATTGATCCCCTCCAATAATCACTATGAAACGCTGGAACTTGGCGTAAGCGCTTCCACCTGTGACATTCAGGCAGCCTATGACCGGTTGCTGACGCATCTGACATCCCCCACTAATGGGCTTGCATGGAACGAAGCTGCCAGACGACTGGCAATCGTCAACCAGGCTTACTGGGTTCTGTCCGACCAGACTCGCCGTACCGGCTACGATGCCACGCTCAGTCCTCACGATGCGCCCGTCCGGTTTGCCGTGGAAGTCCGCGAGGAACGCTGGACTCTGCAAAAAATCCTGTTCACGGTGATCGGTGGAACCATCGCCCTCGGCCTGGTCAGCCAGATATTGCTCATGCTGTACATCGGTTACGTCTCGCGATATGGCACGGAGAATACAGGTCAGGCCGCTGACAAGAGAAGCGCGGAAGAAATTCAAGTCGATAAACAGCAAGCAGAGGAAAAACAGCTTGCCGACGAAGCGCGCAGACAGGAACGAGAACGCCAGGAAACCGAGCGCAATAAATTGCGTGAACTGGATGAAAGCCGCCGCTACGCCGATCAGGTTTCACGCGAATTGCGCCACGCCGAAGAACAGGCAAGATACGAATCCGAGGCGGAACGCCGGCGCGCTGCGCAAGAAGAACGCGCCAGGGAAGAGGAGGAAAGGCGTCGTATCCTCGATCAGAAGTACAACTGGCAGAGAGAACTTGGACGTCACTGAACACCAGTGCGCTACATCAGACTTTTCCTGTCTCACGTCATATCCAAAAAACGACTCAAGCTGCTTGAAATGCCCAGCTTGGGGTAAAATACCGCCTTCCCAAACCAGACAGACTTTTGCCATGACCCAGCCCGACTCAAGCAAGAACGCCCTTTCCTATCGTGATGCCGGCGTGGATATCGACGCAGGCGATGCGCTGGTGGAAAACATCAAGCCCTTCGCGAAACGCACCATGCGGCCTGAGGTATTGGGTGGGTTGGGCGGATTCGGGGCGATGTTCGAAATCAGCAAGAAATACCAGAACCCGGTGCTGGTCTCGGGCACCGACGGCGTCGGCACCAAGCTCAAGCTGGCTTTCATGACTGGCAAACACGACACCATCGGCATCGACCTGGTCGCCATGAGCGTCAACGATATTCTGGTTCAAGGCGCCGAGCCTCTCTTTTTCCTCGACTATTTCGCCTGCGGCAAGCTGGATGTCGCGACCGCCACCGATGTCGTCAAGGGCATTGCAGCGGGTTGCGAACAGGCGGGTTGCGCGCTGATCGGCGGCGAAACGGCAGAAATGCCGGGCATGTATCCGGCAGGTGAATACGACCTGGCCGGGTTTGCAGTGGGCGCGGTCGAGAAGGACAAGATCATCAGCGGTCAGACCATAGGAGCAGGCGACGTGGTATTGGGCCTGGCTTCCAGCGGCGCGCATTCGAATGGCTACTCCCTGATCCGCAAAATCATCGAGCGTAGCGGGATCTCCCTGGACAGCGACTTTCATGGCCGTCCCTTGCGCGAGGTGGTACTAGCACCAACTAGAATATACGTTAAATCCCTGCTCAAACTGATGGGCGAAATGCCGGTCAAGGGCATGGCGCACATTACCGGCGGTGGGCTGCTGGAAAACATTCCACGCGTGCTGCAAGCCGATCTGACCGCCATACTGGACAAGACCAGCTGGCCCATGCCGCCGCTGTTTTCCTGGATGCAGCAGGAAGGCAACGTGGCGGAGAAAGAAATGCACCGCACCTTCAATTGCGGTATCGGCATGATCGTCATCGTGGCGGCGGATCAGGCGCTGGCTGCCATGGCTTCGCTTGCAGCCAGCGGCGAGCAGGTCTGGCAGATCGGCCGGATCGAGAAACGCGCCGAAGGCCAAGCTCAGACAGTCGTCCAGTGAAACGCATCGTCATCCTGATTTCCGGTCGCGGCAGCAACATGCAGGCGATTCTGGATGCCGGTCTGCCGGTCGAGATTGCGGCGGTCATCAGCAACAAGCCCGAGGCGGGGGGGCTGGATATTGCCGCCCGGCACGGGATTCCGACTGAGGTGGTATATCACAAGAAATACACCGACCGCGATGACTTCGATACCGCACTGGCGACAAAAATCGACGAATATGCGCCGGACCTGGTGGTACTGGCTGGTTTCATGCGCATCCTGACCGCCGGTTTCGTCAACCGCTACATGGGCAAATTGATCAATATCCATCCGGCCTTGCTGCCCGCTTTTCCCGGCCTGGACACGCACCAGAAAGCCTTGCTAGGCGGCGTCAGGATTCATGGCTGCACGGTGCATTTCGTCACCCCGCAAGTCGATCACGGCCCCATCATCGCGCAGGCGGCAGTCCCCGTTTTCAGCGATGACACCGACGAAACACTGGCCGCACGAGTCCTGCAGCAGGAACACCTGCTTTATCCGCAGGCCATCCGCTGGCTGGCTGAGGGCAAGCTCCGACTGGAAGATAACAAGGTGGTTAGCACGATTCACCAAGCCTCCTCAAGTGAACTGAAATCGCCTTGGTAAAAATAATCCTCGCGCAGCGAGTCTGCGTCCCTCTCTCCCCCTGGGAGAGAGTTAGGAGAGAGGGAAACGGGTATGCCCGTTAGACTGATTCTCCTGCTTCTGCTTGTCAGCAGCAGCGCCCAGGCAGCTCCCCAGTTCGTCAAGGCCAGCTACCTCGTCATCAAGGCAGGGCAGGAAGTAGGCACGATAGACGAGCAGTTCTCGGTCACAAATAATAAATACCGCATCGATAGCGTAACCCAGGCCAAGGGGGTGTATGCGCTGTTTGCCAAAGGCTCGATCCGTTTGAGCAGCGAAGGTGAAGTCAGCAAAGCCGGGCTGCGGCCCCTGCATTTCGAACATCACCGTGGCGACAAACCGGCCAAGCGGATTGTGGCGGATTTTGACTGGAAAGCCGCCAACATCGCCCATCGCTTCGACGGCAAGACTGAAACCGCAGCGCTCAAACCGGGCACGCAAGATCGCATCAGCCAGCAATACCAGTTCATGTTTCAGCCGCCCGTGCAGCCCAACACGGCGTTTTACACCAGTTCCGGGCGCAAGCTGTCCCTGCAGGAATACAGGCGGATCGGTGAAGAAAGCATCAAAATGCCCGCAGGCAATTTCACTACCATCCACCTGTCCAAACAACACGCGCCAGATGAAGACGGCGTTGAAATCTGGCTGGCCAAGTCACATCACTATTTCCCGGTGCGCATCGTCTTCAAGGAAAAGGATGGCAGCATCCTGGAGCAGCAGGTGCGCAGTCTGAGCTTTACCCAGGAAAGCAAGACACGGAAAAAGTGATCCCCACTGGATTGCGTTTTACCTCATCCATTGGCATTTCACTGCTGCTTCATGCCTGGCTTTTTCTCGGCCCTGCGTTCGAACAAGCCCAACCCGCCCCCGAAGCTATCCTTGAAGCCCGACTCATCCAGTCGCGCCCGGCCCCACAGCCAAGCCAGAACCGCCCGCTGAAAAAGTCCGGCAAGCCAGTCATCCGCCCCGTCCCACCCGAAGCGTTTCCCCAGCAAGAGCCGGTACAGGAAAATCCCTCCATGGCTGAACCAGAAACGCTGGCAGAAATTACGCCAGAACAAGCGCTAGTGCCACTTGGTCCGCTGGCAGTAGCAGGTACGCCCCTGCCGGAACAAGTGGACATCCAGTATGAAATCTTCAAAGGAACGACCGGCCTGAAAGTCGGCCAGGCGGAGCATCGCTGGCAACGGGAAGGGATGAAATACACGATACAGCAAACCTCGGAAGCCAGTGGGCTGGTGTCTTTTTTCTACAGCGGTCGGCACATGCAGCACAGCCAAGGTGAAATCACGCCAACCGGACTGCAACCGACAAGCTATCGGGTGGAACGCGGTCAAGCCACGGGCAAAGTCGACAATGCTGATTTTGACTGGGCTGACCGGCAACTCCATTTCTCTTCCGAACAGCGCAGCGTCGCTCTGCCAACGGGTGCCCAGGATCTGCTGAGCTTTCTTTATCAGCTCGCCCTGTTCCCGCCGGAGGAGGGCAAACCGACATTTATGGCCATCACCAATGGCCGCAAGCTGGGCAGATATGGCTACGAAATGACCGGAGAAGTCACACTGGAACTACCACTCGGTTCAATCAAAACCCTTCGCATCGCCAAACTGCGCCAGGAGGGGGAAGAAAACACGGAAATCTGGCTGGCGACAGAGTATCATTACCTCCCGGTCAAAATCCGGCAAACCGATAAACAAGGCGGCGTAGTCGAGCAAGTGGCTGCCGTCATCAAGATTCCATGATGTGGGTAATGGGTGATGGATAATGAGGAATGGGTAAGTGCGGTTTGGTGGCGTTTTTACCCATTCCTCATTATCCATCACTCATCACTAGAATTACTCATCACCCAACAACAAGAGACCAACCATGTCCATCCCCGTTTCCCGCTTCGGCCACCTTGTTCACGCGCTTAAATCCGTACTGGCACTGCGCGAGCCAGCCGATTCTGCCTTGCACAACTATTTCCGCATCCATCGCGAACTGGGTGGACAGGATCGCGCTTTTGTCGCCGAAACCGTCTATGCCGTCCTGCGCCGCAAACGCTTCATCGAACTCCTGACCGGGCCGGATGCAACCCAGCGGCAATGGGCGCTGGTCGCGCTGATGAAGTTGCAGGGCATCAACTCACGCGAACTTGAGCCCCTGCTCCAGCCCGGTGAAACCGAGTGGCTGGCACAAATCAAGGCTGCCAACCACACCGATGCGCCATTGGCCGTGCAGGCCGATCTGCCGGACTGGCTGATCGAAAAACTGAAAACGAGCATGAGCGAGGAAGAAATCCTGACCCTGGCTCGCGGCATGCAGCAGGCCGCACCACTTGATCTGCGCGTCAATTCCATGCTGGCCAAGCGCGACGACACGCTGGACCTGATGGCAAGAAAATACGACCTGATCGGCGAGGCCACACCATGGTCGCCCCTAGGCATCAGGCTCAAGGAAAAGCCATCGCTGAATAAAAATCCATTATTTATCGAAGGAAAAATCGAGGTGCAGGACGAAGGCAGCCAGTTGGTCGGCTTCCTGCTGGCGCCGCAGCGGCGCGAAATGGTAGTGGATTTCTGCGCCGGGGCAGGCGGCAAGACCTTGCTGCTGGGCGCGATGATGCAGAACCAGGGCCGCCTCTATGCCTTTGACGTGTCGGAAAAGCGCCTGAACAACCTCAAGCCGCGCCTGAAACGCTCCGGCCTCAGCAACCTGCACGCTCAGCTCATCAGTAACGAGAATGATCTCAAGATCAAACGCCTGCACGGCAAAATTGATCGCGTGCTGGTCGATGCCCCATGCAGCGGTCTCGGCACCCTGCGCCGCAACCCGGACCTGAAGTGGCGGCAGCAACCCGAAGATGTGGCGGAACTGGTCGTCAAGCAGGCATCCATCCTGGCTTCCGCCGCCAGACTGCTGAAACCGGGTGGTCGCCTGGTTTACGCCACCTGCAGCATCCTGCCGGAGGAAAATCAGCACATCGTCGAGGGCTTTCTGGCGCAACACCCGGAGTTCAAGTTGCTGGATGCAGGGGAGATACTCGCCTCACAACAGATCAAGCTGAATACCGGCAGCTATCTGCAACTGCTGCCACATGTCCATGGGACGGATGGGTTCTTTGCGGCGGCGATGGAAAAAGTTGCCATCAAAACGACCGAAGCCGATCCCGCGTGATTTACGCGTTCTGATATCCGCCACTAAAACTGCACGTCACCCGATTCCGCCCATGCTGCTTGGACTGATACAGAAGCCGGTCGGCTGAGGCGATCAGGGAATCCAGCGTGGCATGTTCATCCGTCCTTTGCGCCAGGCCAAAGCTGGCCGTAAAAGTCGTGACGCCGGATGCGTGGGGCACCTGAATTGAGGCAATTTCCGTGCGTAAGCGCTCCGCCAGGATATTCGCCTCATCGGGGCTTGTTTCTGGCAGAAACACGATAAATTCTTCTCCTCCCCATCTGGCCAACACATCGCCTTGTCTGATCGAGGCCTTGAGTGTATCCGCCAGCGCCACCAGCACCTGGTCGCCGTGCGCATGGCCAAGGGTGTCATTGATGCGCTTGAACAGGTCGATGTCGATCAGCATGACAGCCGTGTCGCGCTCGTTGCGTAGCGCGACACTCCAGAGCGACGCCGTTTTATCGTAAAAAGCGCGCCGGTTGTTCAGGCTCGTCAATGGATCCAACTGCGCGAGCGCCTCGGCACGGTTCTTTTCTTCTTCCGCGATACGGAACTGGTAAGCCAGCGCCAGGGCAAGGAGCGTGGCTTCTCCCAATATGCCAATTTCTGCTGCCCGGTATGTCCAGCTATTGAAGGGGATAAATCCCCAGACGGAAAATGTCGTCAGCAATGCTCCCGCCATGGCGACGATGGAGGCCATGAGAAAATACCGCGCAGCACTTTGCCCGGACAAGACAGCTTTAACTCCCAGAAACCACATGATATTGCTGAACAAAAACACGAAGGCGAATGAAACCAGCAGCGCATGGAGATGGCTTCCAAGCCCGATTGCTATCGTCAACAGGATGCCAAACAAGGTAATCAGTCGCCAGACAGTCTGATGGATACCGGGAAAATTCTTTCGGGTTTCCAGAAAGCGCGTGGCAAAAAGCAGGCCGCTGACGCTGTACAGAAAAATCAGGATGGGGTTTGACCACTGTTGCCATTTCACCGCCTCTGGCCAGAACCAGGCATAAGCATGGCCGGTGTAGGCAAAATTCATCGCCACGAACGCCGCCAGATACAGGGAGTAATAAAAATAGCGCCAACTACGCAGATTGGCGAACAGCATGGCGTTATAGGCCAGCAAGGCCAGCAAAAATCCATAGACGAAGCCATAACTGTATTCTTGCAACACGTCCCTGATTCGCGATTCGTCGGCGCTCGCCAGATAAATCGGGACGACCATGGGGTCCGGAGTTTCCACACGCAGATAAACTTCGCTCAGCCCCGTATCGAATAGCTGGTCAAACGTAAAAAAACGGTGCTTGAGCGGCCTTGCCGCAAAGGGTTTGCTGTCGCCAAGATCGTGGCGGGTCACGGTCTTGCCCTGGTGCTGAACATATATTTCGACATGGTCGAGCCATGCATTCTCAATGGACACTCTCCTGCTTACAGGCGCGCCTGTCGTATTGCGCACTGAAAAACGTATCCATACCGGCTTGGCGCCCACGCCAAAACTCAGGACACTATGCCCACCAGGCACAAACGCCCCCGCCTGATCGCTCGCCACAACCTGAGCCAGTTCAAGGCGCGCGCCCTGCTCCTTCAAATAATAGGCATGCAGGCCAACCGCAGCCTCTTCCCCCTGAACCAAAGAAATGGGCGCGGCCATAGCCAGCACACTCCACAGCATGCTCAACAGGCTGAAGAGGGCGCGCAGGATCATGTATCCATTTCCAGCACCTGCAAGAATTCATCTCCATATTTCACCAGCTTGGCCTGGCCGATGCCGCTGATCTGCCCCATCTCGCTCAGGCTGCCCGGTCTGCGGTTGAGCATTTCCAGCAGGGTGCTATCGTGAAAGATGACATAAGGCGGCACGCCCTGCTCGCGGGCAAGTTCGGTGCGTTTGGCCTTAAGCGCCAGCCACAGCGGGTCGTCGCTGGCCCCGGCAAAGGCTTCACGGACGCGGGCGCCGCGTTCGGCTTTGCTGGCGCGGACTTTTTTGGCGGGTTCGGCATCGCGCCGTAGCCAGACTTGCCGCTCCCCGCGCAACACCGGGCGAGACTCGTCGGTCAGGCGCAGACCGCCATAGGTCGCCATATCCGCCTCCAGCAGGCCGCTTGCCACCAGTTGACGATAGACGCTGCTCCACTGGGACTGGCTAAGCGACTGGCCGATGCCGAATGTGCTGAGTTGCTGGTGGTTGAACTGTTCGACTTTTGCGCTGGACTTACCCAGCAGCACGTCGATCAGATGAACCACGCCAAAGCGCTGCCCGGTGCGGTAAACGCAGGAGAGCGCCATTTGCGCTTCCCTTGTCGCGTCCCAGGTATCCACCGGTTCCAGGCAGTTGTCGCACTGGCCGCACACGCCGGGGTGTTCCTCGCCGAAATAGCGCAAGATGCCTTGATGGCGGCAGGTGGTGGATTCGCAAAAGCCGAGCAGGGCGTCGAGCTTGCGCAGTTCGACGCGCTTGCGTTCTTCGGGCGCATCGCCGCTGCTGAGCATCTGGCGCATCGACACCACATCGCCCAGGCCATAGGCCATCCAGGCGTTGGCGGGCAGGCCGTCACGCCCGGCGCGGCCAGTTTCCTGATAGTAGCCTTCCATGCTCTTGGGCAGATCGAGATGGGCGACGAAACGCACGTTGGGCTTGTCGATGCCCATACCAAAGGCCACCGTGGCCACCATCACCACGCCTTCCTCGCGCAGGAAACGGCGCTGGTTGGTATTGCGCGTGGCGGCATCCAGCCCGGCGTGGTAGGGCAGCGCGTCCCAGCCCCGCTCCTTGAGCCAGGCAGCGGTTTCCTCGACTTTCTTGCGTGACAGGCAATACACGATCCCGGCGTCGTTGGGATGCTCGGCGTCCAGAAACGCCTGCAACTGCTGGCGGGCATTGTTTTTTTGCGTCACCCGGTAGCGGATATTGGGGCGGTCGAAGCTGGAGACGAACTGGCGCGCGTCTTCGAGCTTCAGGCGCTCCACGATCTCGCCCCGCGTCGGCGCATCCGCCGTGGCAGTCAGCGCGATGCGCGGAACGTCTGGAAAGCGCTGGTGCAATACCGTCAATTCACGGTATTCGGGGCGGAAATCATGTCCCCACTGCGATACGCAGTGTGCCTCGTCGATGGCAAACAAGGCCAGACCAGGTCCATCTTGCAGATCTTCCAGCGCATTCAGGAACCCTGCTGACGACAGCCGTTCCGGCGCCACATAGAGCAAATCCAGCTCGCCCCGCATCAGGTTCCCGAACACCCCGCGCGCAGCCTCGGCATCCAGACTGGAATTCAGGAAAGCAGCCCTGACCCCAAGTTGGCACAGCGCATCGACCTGATCCTGCATCAGCGCAATCAGTGGAGAAATCACGATACCCACGCCGGACCGCAGCAAAGCCGGAATCTGATAGCACAGCGATTTGCCGCCGCCGGTCGGCATCAGCACCAGCGCATCGCCACCTGCCGCAACATGTTCGACGATGGCCTGCTGCTCGCCACGGAAAGAGCCGTAGCCGAATACGTCATGGAGTAGCTTTAGAGAAGCAGTGTGCATAGTGGATAGGGCTCTGTTATGTGTAGGCTACGGCGATTTGTCAGTCTCGCCTTTGTCCCGTCTCAGGTTGAACAGGTAAAAAAGCCGAATCGCGCTGACGTTGCCCGAGCGCGCTTCCACTGTCAGGCGGTCGGTGAGTCGGCCGTAAAGCGTCATGGCACTGGAGGTGGCGCCCGCACCCTGGTCATACCCAATGTAGAACTTGTCGGAAAGCTGCATGCCGAATGTACCGCCCCCCGCCACTTTGGACAAGGAAGGATCGACCGATTCACCGCTGCGGCCAAACAGCAGCCAGGACAGTTTTTCCTGCTCCGGCACTTCCGGATCAGAGACCAGTAGCGCGCGCGGATTCTTGGCAGTCCCGGTAACGCTCACGCCGACCTTGACTTCAGTCTGTTCGTTGCGGGCCAGGATGTCCAGTGATGGGTTGTCGAGCGCGCCCCCAAAGCGCAAGGTGCCGCGCTTGATTTCCAGCGGCCTGCCCATGAAGGTGTAGACGCCATCCCTGACCCGAATGCCGCCCTCTGCGAGCGGCTTGCCGCTTGCATCGGTGCGTATCTCCAGATGCCCGGCCAGGCGGGCATCGATTCCATTGTTATACAGCGGGATCAGTTTTCTGAGTTTTTGACCTTCGCCCAGGGTGCGTATTCTGAAGTCCTTGCCCAGATCTACCGAAATATCCAGCGCGATGCGGGAACCCTGTTTTTCTTCGCCCTTGAGCGTTCGCCCCTTGACGACAATATCCTCGGAAAGTGTCGGTACGCCACGTTCGGGCAAACCGATTTGCGCCTTGTTCACCACGATGCTTCCCTGCAGGATCGCCTTGCCTTGCTCAAAATGGAACGACCCTTCCGAATCGGCATTGATTTGCCAGCCAGGCCGGTCCAGCAAGCCAAGTTGGCTGGCCCGGAAATCCACATGCAGTTTCGGCAGTCCCTTCGCTCCCGGGAATAGCGCTGTACCACTCGCGCTCAGCTCGCCTTCCTTGCCATGCATGATCAGTTCGTCGAGCAGGAGTTCCGAGCCGCTGAAGCGCGCTTTCAATGTTCCATCCGAAAGACGGATGCCATATCCCGGTTCGCTGACGGACAGACTGGCGCCGACAAGCTCCCCCTGCAGATCGGGATGATCGACCGACCCTTTGGCACTGGCCGTAAAGCTCAGTTTGCCCCCCGTACTTAGAGCGGGATGAATCAGCGGGCCAACCCAATCCAGGTAAAGAATATTTCCATCGGCCTGCAACGATAGCGGTGATGAACCTGGAATCTGCCACAACCCATCTCGCCTGACCGCCAGGCTATCCAGTCTGGCATTCAGGTAACTGCCGCGCTCGGTTGCAACCCGTCCTTCCGCGTGAATCTGGTCGTCATGCGCCAATACGTCGATACGCGTCTCCACCAGGCGCACTTTCAGACCGTTTTCATTGTCCAGGAGATGCCCGGATTCGCGCCTGACATGCAGGGTTCCGTTCAGATGCTGTGCCGCCTCCACATTCCAGTCACCCGCCAGCCGTAACTCGCCGCTCACAGGCGCCGACTTGTCCCGATTTCCCAGCAGCAGGGGCAAGCCGGAAAAATCCCCTTGGGTTCGCAGTATCCCTGGCCCAAACTGGAAAGTCGCCAGATTGAAGCGCGCACCACCCGCCGTGAAAGCGGCTTTGCCAATATCGACACGCTGGCGAGACAGGGCAATATCCACCGGCTGCGCCATCTGCAGAGGCCAGGGTTTACTTCCTGCCAGATGCTCAAGTTTGCCGGACCAGTGTTCGCGGTCCTTCAAACCACCGGCAAACCGTGCATCCAGCACCACATCTTTGCCCGCCACGGATAGGCTGCCGCGATGCGCCAGCCCGCTTCCGTCCAGTTGCACATCTACATGCCCGAGGTGCTGCGCCCCTGCCGTCACGCCATCCAGCTTTAACATGACTGCCAGCGGCGCTTCCAGCGAAGGCGCGCCTTTGAGCATCAATTTCAGTTTCTGCGCTGACAGGCTGGCTGGCGCGCGAATCTGCTCGCCTTCCAGTTCCACTTCCAGTGAGGCATTTTTTGGACTGCCCTGCAAGCGTGCCTGACCGGTAAGTTCTCCACCGATTTTGCTGCCCAGCAAGGCATTCAACTGCGACAGGTCTGGCAGCTTGAAATCCAGCACCAGTTTATCCTCGACGCGCCCGAGTCCGCCATTGAACGACACATGGTTGCGACCCAGCGTCCACTCCCCCCTGGTATCGTAAAACCGGTCTTGGCTAAATTCCCCTTCCAGATGACCGCTCAAGGACTGGTCGGCCAGGCGACTGTCAGACACGCTGACATTTGCTTGCACCTGCCAGCCCGGCTGAAGCACGCCTTTGGCCGTACCACTGGCATTCACCGAAGCGGATGGAAAATCCCCCCAGGCCGAGGGGTCAAATTTGCTTAGCCGCAGTTGACTCTCGAATGCCAGACGGCCAGACAGATCCAGCTCTCCTTTCGCTTCCAGGCTGCTGCGCCCGGCCTGCACCAGCGCTTTATGAACAGACAGTTTGCTGGCCCTCCGGGTCGCATCCAGGACATAGGAGAAACGACGATCAGCCAGGTTCAGCTTGAATCGCTGGCTGGAATCCTCGCTGTCGACTTCAATCGTGCCAGCCAGACGGGTTGCTTTGAGGCTGGCATGCAGTGCGTTCAAATCCAGTCTGGCGGTCTGAAATCGGGCCTGGTAGCGCCCGCCGGTGAGACTGGCATGGCCCGCCAACTCATCCCCCTGAAGCAGGGTCAATTTGGCGTCATCGAGATTGAACCCTACTGGCACAGCCTGCAAACGGGCAGTCAGTTTTCGTACTGGCAGACGATGGTCGGACAATCGGCCTGCCAGCCTGTTTTCCAGGTCTATCATCCCGCTTCCGCCGGCCGCCAGCGTCAAACGTCCCTGGAGTTCGCTGACAGGCATGCTCTGATCGAAGTCGTGCAGGTTCAGTTTGATCAGATTAAGCTCAATACTTTCCAGAAACCCAGCTTCAAAGGGCAGGAAATCGGCTTTGGCCTGCAATTCCAGTCCTGTCGCACGCAGCTGCGATGCCGCCCGAAGATGCAACAGGTCGCCCGATAGCGCCAACGTGGCCTGCGGGTAGGATGATCGCGGCGGCGGCTGATATTGCCCGCTGGCGCTCAGCGCAAAGGGAGATTGCGTGCCCAGCGTCATGGCCATGGAAGCCGTTCCCCATGGCGATTCGATATGCTCCAGTTCCAGTTTGTGCTGGCGGTCGTCGCTGTGCAGTCTGGCGTGCAGGCGGGTAAAGGGGCGTATGACCTCGCCGATCTGGATGTCCAGTTGATCCACTTCGACTGATCGCACATCCATGCTCATCGGCAGCACCAGGTCAGGAGGCGGTTTGAGCGGTTCATCATCCGGACGGCTACGCACCAATACCCGCCTGGCTTTCAGCGTATCGACAGCAATCTGCCCCTGCAGCAGCGACCAGAAGGACAGATGAAGTTGCAAGTTTTCGATATGCACATCCAGAGCAGGGCTCAGATAAGCGGCGTGGCTGATCGAGATGGTTTCCAGCACGCCGCCCTGCACGCCCTCGAAGCTGAGTTTGCCTTGCGTTGCGACAGCCAGCTCAGCCAGCGTCCAGCGCAGGCTGGCCTCCCGACCGACCGTCCAATACAGACCAGCCAGCAGGGCGGCCAGCACCAGCAACAGGTAGCCTGCGCGGCGCATCAGAAGCTCAGGCCCACTGACAGGTGCAGCCGTAATCCCTGATCTTTTTCACCGTAAGCCAGGTCGGCATTCAGGGAGCCCAGCGGGCTTTTCCAGCGTACACCGACGCCATAACCCTGCGCCCAGGAAAAATTCTGCCAGTGATTGACCACGTTGCCTGCATCGTAAAAAATCGCTGCGTACCAGTCATCCTTCACGTGATGCATATACTCCATGCTGGCGACGGCCATGTATTGCCCAGGCACGATGGCCCCATTCTGCTCCACGCCCAGCGAACCATATTCGTAACCACGGACTGACTGTGTACCGCCCGCCCGGAACAGGTAATCATCCGGGACATAGTGGCTGTTTTCTGTCTCGACTGCGCCCAGTTCCCCCTTCAATATCAGGGTTCCCTGTTTGCCAACCGGCCAGAACAGGTTGGACTTCCCATAAACTCTCAGAAAGCGCGAATCGGAGATCAACTCTTCTGGCGCACCACCGGCCTGAAGATTCAGCGAGTAGCCCTTGCGCGGAAACAGGGGGTTATCCAGCACCCGCCGTGTCCATGAAAAGTTGATTGGCAGGGATATCAGGTCCCCTTCAAGTTGATTGGATAGTTCCTTGCGCTCCTTGTAGAGCTCTGCGGAAACGTGCCACTCCGTGTCGAAGCCGGCATGGATCAGGCGCGCGCCCAGCATACCGCTGTAGGTATGGTCGTTCTGTATATCGGAGTTTCTGATGCGCGCATCCAGTCGCGGTGACAGACCGCCTGGCAGCGGCGTCAGGAAAAGCTCCCCCTGCACGGACTGTTCGCGCTGGTAAAGCTTGAGTGAACTACGCGAACGCCAGCCCGGCTTGATGGTCAGGTTGTCTTCATAGCGCGCTTCGACGCCCGCACCCATATCCGTGCTGTATCCCACACCAAGGCCCACTCGACGCGCCAGACTCTCGACGACACTGACACGAACCGGCACTTGAGCAGAATCACCTTGCACATCAGTCGGGATAGTTACAAACACACTGCGAAAATAGCCGCTGAGTTGCAACCTGCTCTGAAATTCATTCAGATCCCGCTCACGATAGAGCGATCCCGGAACGATGCGATTTGCCCCAGTGACAATGCTGGCAGGCAAGCGCTTCAATCCCTCGATGTCGAGCTCGCCAAACTGGACAACCGACCCGCTGTCGATCAGCAGGCTCAATACCACTTTCTGCGTTTCGGGATCGACCATGGCTTGGCTGGACAGCAGTTTGGCGGCAGGAAAACGTTCTGAATGGATTTCCAGCATCAGCGACTCCTTGGCCTTGACCCATTCCGCATCCCTGAACTGCAAACCGGGTCTGAGCGGGAATGAATCAGTCAGCGCCTGCTTCCGCGCAAGGCAGCTGGCATCGTCCAGAATTGCGCCCTGAAATTCGATGTGGACATCAGATATGCGTGAAGGCAGCCCAGGGTCAACGTCGATATGGGCAAGGCGTTCGTCGAGGCGAATATCAATGGTGGGAGAAAAATAGCCCTCAGTCATCAGGATGGCGCGAATGTCGTCCGTCGCACGTCTGACCAGAAAGTCAAAACGAAAGCCGGATAAAGTCTCATCCTGTAATTCAGGGAATATCCCCATATTGCTTTCCAGCACGGCTTTAACTTCGGCGGGCGCGTTCAACGCAACAGCAAAATTATCCGCCCGTGCCAAGCCCGGCAGGCACAGAATCACAAGCAGCGCGATGAGTATCTTGAGCATGGATTGGACGGCTGAAACAAAAAAGCCCCGAGTGGCTACACTCGGGGCTTTCCTGATTCCTGACTATCAGTCAGCAGCTTGTGGAGCCGCTACAGGCGCATCGATCAGCGCCTTCATGGACAAACGAAGGCGGCCTTTTTCATCGGCCTCCAGCACCTTGACCTTGACGGACTGACCTTCCTTGAGGTGGTCGGCAACCGCATTGACACGCTCATGGGCGATCTGGGAGATATGCAACAAGCCATCCTTGCCTGGCAATACGCTGACGATTGCACCAAAGTCCAGCAATTTGAGGACGGTGCCATCGTATGCCTTGCCTACTTCCACTTCGGCCGTAATATCAGCGATACGACGTTTTGCGTGCTCGCCCGCTTCAGGACTGGTGCAGGCGATGGTCACCGTGCCGTCTTCACCGATGTCGATGGTCGTGCCAGTCTCTTCAGTCAATGCACGAATCACCGCGCCGCCCTTGCCGATCACGTCGCGGATTTTTTCCGGATTGATCTTCATGGTAATCATGCGTGGCGCAAAATCGGACAGCTCTTCACGTGGCTTGCCAACAGCATCCTTCATGATGCCGAGGATATGCAAACGGCCTTCCTTCGCCTGGCTCAGGGCGGCTTTCATGATGTCGCGGGTGATGCCGTTGATCTTGATGTCCATTTGCAACGCGGTGATACCATCTTCTGTGCCAGCCACTTTGAAATCCATGTCGCCCAGGTGATCTTCATCACCCAGAATGTCGGTCAACACGGCAAAGCGATTGCCTTCCTTGATCAGGCCCATGGCGATACCTGCCACGTGGCTCTTGAGCGGAACGCCCGCATCCATCAACGACAGGCAACCGCCGCAAACTGATGCCATGGAACTGGAGCCGTTGGATTCAGTAATTTCGGAAACCACGCGCATGGAATAACCAAAGTCTTTAGCATCCGGCAAAACGGCGATCAGCGCGCGCTTAGCTAGTCGGCCATGGCCGATTTCACGACGCTTGGGTGTGCCAACACGTCCGGTTTCACCAGTGGAGTACGGCGGGAAGTTGTAATGCAGCATGAAACGGTCGGAATATTCGCCTTGCAGTGCGTCGATCTTTTGCTCGTCGCGTGCCGTGCCCAGCGTCGCCACAACCAGACCCTGAGTCTCGCCGCGCGTGAACAGGGCGGAACCATGGGTGCGCGGGAGCACGCCGGTACGAATGGTGATCGGGCGTACAGTGCGGGTGTCGCGGCCATCGATACGCGGCTCGCCATTGAGAACCTGGCCACGAACGATCTTGGCTTCAAGATCCTGGAACAGATTCTTGATTGCGTTGATGCAGGTCGCATCGCAATCAGCGCCAGCTACCGCAGCTACTACGCGGCTGCGGATTTCATCCACCTGTGCGTAACGCGCCTGCTTTTGCTTGATTTGATAGGCTTTCTGCAAATCGGCCTCAGCCAATTCTGCAATTTTGGCCACCAGTGTCGCATCCTTGACGGGTGCAACCCAGTCCCAGGCCTCTGGTGCCACTTCTTCGGCCAGTTCGTTAATCGCATTGATGGCTGCCTGCATTTGCTCCTGGCCAAACACCACTGCGCCCAGCATCACTTCTTCCGACAGGATCTTCGCTTCGGATTCAACCATCAGGACAGCCTGTTCGGTTGCAGCTACCACCAGATCCAACTGCGTGACTTTCATTTCAGCCGCAGTCGGGTTAAGGACGTAGTTACCGTCGATATAACCCACGCGCGCAGCGCCAATCGGGCCGTCGAACGGAATACCCGAGATGGCCATCGCTGCAGAAGCGCCCAGAATGGCTGGAATATCAGCATCGATTTCGGGGTTTGAAGACATGACCGTGGCAACGATCTGCACTTCGTTGTAGAAGCCTTCCGGGAACAATGGGCGCAACGGGCGATCGATCAGACGGGAGGTCAGAATTTCCTTCTCGGAGGGACGGCCTTCGCGCTTGAAAAATCCACCGGGGATCTTGCCCGCAGCGTAAGTACGTTCCTGATAATCCACTGTCAGCGGGAAAAAATCCTGGCCGGGCTTGACGTCCTTGACGCCCACCACAGTCACCAGAACCGTGGTACCGTCCATGTCGACCATGACTGCGCCGTGAGCCTGACGAGCAATCTCGCCAGTTTCCAGCGTAACTTGATGACGTCCGTACGCAAAACTCTTCTTGATATGCTTCAAAGCCAGATCCTTTTATTGTTGCCGATAAATGAACATCGCGTAGCGCTTACCCCGCCGCCCCCTCTGAGTACAAGGAAAAATGATCAAAGCGAAGAACGACTTCCGTGATTCGGGTTGGCGCTTCTCGCCACACCCGTTAATGCCAGGCCAGTATTACTAGCGCAAGTTTTACTTACGCAGACCCAGGCGTTCAATCAGGGAGCGGTAACGGTCGCTGCTTTTGCCTTTGAGATAGTCCAGCAATTTGCGGCGCTTGCTCACCAGGCGCAACAGGCCACGGCGGGAGTGATGGTCTTTGGCGTGATCCTTGAAATGACCGGTCAGATCATTGATGCGTGCGGTCATCAGCGCAACCTGAACTTCGGGGGACCCGGTATCGGCAGCAGCGGTTTGGTATTCTTGCACGACCTGTGCTTTCTGGGCGGTACTGACAGACATCTTGTTTCTCCAAAAACTTAAATCGGGCATTCTACCCTTTTTCCCCCAAATTAGACAAGCGCCCGAACCATCCCCAACCCACGATTGACTGCAAAGTCATGCTGACTCTGGCGATTCCTGCTTCAACTGCTCCACCAGATTATTGACGGCGCTATCTACCAGGGCAGTGTCGTCGATGATTTGCGCCCGCCCTGTACGAAATTTCTCCGCCAACCAGTCGGGTTTGATGGACGCCGCCCGCTCACCAAGCCGGTTGGTGCATAGCAGCATGCCTTTATGGGGACTCACCCAGGCCAGCTTGACGCGCGTCAATTCGCCCCCGGTCTGCTCAAATTCTATCCAGGCGCCCCGCTTCAACTTCCGGACCATTACATCGAATTCATCACCACTGACAAAGGCGCTGGTATCGCATATCGTAAACGTCTGCCACCCCTCGTCCTGGATTTCTTCTGACAACGGGGCAGAGACCGCCTGGACGATGGCAGGGTCCACTTGCACCGACTCGATGGGAATATCAATTTCCGTGTAGCCCGAGATTCCGTCAGGGCCTTCCAATTCAGGTAGATCGGCCAGATCAACGATCTGCGCATCCAGGTCAGGATCGGCCAACTCGGCTTTCTTCGCCGCATCCAGACCGCTCTTGATCGCCCCTGCATGGCATTTGACCAGCACAGCAAACAGCCGCTCCTTTTCCGCCTCCGTCACACCGGTTTGTGCCATGGCACCCCGGATGTCTTTCAACAAACCCGGCAACAGGCCAACCAGTTTCTTGCGTTCATCGGCGCCTTCCTTGGGACCAATGCTCCAGAGCAGGTCATCCATCGATTTAACGGCGCGAATCCATGCATCCCCCTCTGCACCCCCTTTGAACCAGGCATCCAGCAGAAATTCTTCCCAGGTCGATGCCAGAAAATCACGGATGGCACTCGGCATCCGGTGAGATCCAACACGGTCACGAATAATTTCATGCGCGACGGCGCGGCCCACCTCGATCCGCTCACTCTGGTAAACCAACTGGGCGCTCACACCCGTCAATTCATCAACGCGATCTTTTTCACCCAGGAGATGCTGCTCAAAGTCACTGAGCAGATCGGCGAACAGATCGATATTATCCTCAAACTCGCTGGTTGCTCGCTGAACCAGTTCATCAACTTTCCTGTACAGGCCGCTTTCATGTCCTTCGGCATCATTCCAGCCAATCGACGTCTCGGCCAGTTTATCCAGCAGCTTTCTGACCGGGTGGGTCTTCTGGGAGAAAAAAGCCTTGTCCAGCATGGCCACTTTCAGCACCGGGATCTGCAATCGTCCGATCAGCGCCTTCATGGCATCCGGAATACGTTTGTCGTCCAGAATAAAATCGAACAGCATCGCCACGATATCCAGGGTCATGCTATCCATTTGACCCATGTTGCCCATCACACCAGAGGTCTTGATGCCGCGCAGCACATTGCTCATGCCGTCTGACAGATCGACGCCGCCGAGAGAAGATATCGCCTGGCCTGACTCATCCGGCCTCCCAATCTGCAAGCGGGTCAGCGCATGTACCGCAGACATGTCCGGCGGCGGGAAATTGCCCTGCTCTGTACCGGCAGGACCGCCGCCGCCCAGCCCCAGCAGGCCGCCCTGGATAGCGCCGACGCCAGCAGACAATAACTGGCGGAGCGCAGAAAACAAGCCGGGGTCATGCGCTTGAGCTGAAGCGCCGCCAGGCCCCTGCCCCGGTGGCGAGACTGAGCCATGCGCCATACCGCCTTGCGCCGCCCCTGATGTGGCGTGACCGGCGCCTGCAGGCGTTTTTTTTACGCCCATCCGGACATTGGGCAACACCCCTTTCTCCACCAGATAGAGATTGACATCCTGGTAGATGCTTTTGACCTCGGCGGGCAGGGTTTTCCCGATGACGCTCACCAGCAACATGCTGGTCTTGATTGGGCAATCCACATGCTTGAGCGCAGCTACCACTGCGCTGCCAACAACTTCCGCCCCCAGGGGATTTTCCTTGGCGGACATATCCGGCTTGTTCAACAACGCGCTTATGCGCCTTTCCAGCCCGAATAGTTCCTGGGAACATTCGCCAAAAATGCTGTTGGAAAGATTGATGGAAATCAGTGACTCTTCCAGATCATCATGTTCAAGCAGCGTCAGCTCAAGCTTTTTCGGGGCGAGTTTTTGCCTGGACGCCTCCCAGCCGGCTATCTTGTCGAATCCCAGCACCAATTCATGACTGAATGCGGCAGCCACTTCCTCGCTACGATCCCGCGCCAGTTCCATGGCAGAAAGATAGAGCTTGCGCATTTCATCGAGCTTGGCTTTCTCCGCGCCGGAGAACAACTCGTCCACCGATCGGGTCAATATTTCGCCCAGCGCCTTGCCGATGCAGCTCGCCACCATTTCGCGGCTTGCTCGCGCCAAATTGGCAGCCGGCGAGGCCGAGCGCGCGGCGTCGCCTGCCAAAGCACCCGGATCCAAATCCTTATTCATCCATTAATCCCGAAAACAATGTGCAACATGGTTCAGGCAAAAACCCTCAGTACCTGGAAAAATCCGCTGAACGGACAAGTTCGTGACATTAGATCATGCCATGTATATGACATCAATGGCGGGCCGCCTGCTGTCTGACCCGCTCAAAAAAACAGATGCCCGCTGCAGTCGCCACATTCAGCGACTCCATGTCACCCGCCATCGGAATTTTTATCTGGTGTGTCGCCTGGTTCAACAAATCACCCGAAACCCCCGCCCCCTCGTTACCAATCACGAATGCAAGCGGCCCATCCAGACTGGTTTCAAACAGGCTTTTATCTGCCTGCAGGCTAGTCGCCAGAACATCGCCCCTGAAGTTCGCAGCAATGCTGACCAAGTCGCATCCCTCGCGCACAGGAAGAACAAAATGAGCCCCCATCGCACCGCGCAGCACTTTGGGGGACCACACATCCGCGCAACTAGGTGACAGATAAACCAGGTCCACCCCTGCAGCCGCTGCTGAACGCAAGATGGAACCCAGATTGCCAGGGTCCTGAACAGCTTCAACCAGCGCGACAAATGACAATTCTTCCGGGTCGCATAAGGTCGGCAAATCGATCACGGCCATTATCCCGGTCGGGGTTTCCACTGTCGCAATCTCATCAAACAGGGCGTCAGCCAGTATCAGCCAGGAAGACGCTGGAGCCATTTTGAGCAGATCGTAAATCTCGCGCACATCCAAGGAACTGGCAGAAACAACAAGTCGCTCCGGCAGACCAATCCGACCAATATAGGCTGCGATCAGATGCACCCCGTCCAGAATGCATTTCCGGGTGTTTCTCCTTTCGCGCGGAGAAACTGCCAGTTTTTTGAGGGACTTGAACAAGGGATTGTCACGAGAGGAGATCTGTTTCATCGGCACACCCCCACCGACCCAGGGGCGCACACCCGGCCATCTATCCAGATGGCATTTTCCAGTATGGCGCCCGTCAGATTGCTGGATATCAAATTGGCGGAGCGCAAATCACTGAAGGACAGATTGGCTTTCGCCAGATCAGCATGGCTCAAATCAGCACCGCGAAGATTCGTGCCAGTCAAGTTGGCGCGCAACAAGCGGGAACCAGACAGGTCAGCCTGGGAAAAATTGGCGTAGGACAAATTGCCATCGGTCAGATCCTTGCCACGCATACGCACGGATTGCTTGTCGCAAGACTTCCAGTCAATGCCTGGCCTGGCCGCTTGCTGACATTGTGACTTGGCAGACTGCACGACGACCTTGACCGGGTTGACTGATTCTCCGAACACCACCCAGACCAGCACCAGCACCAGCAGGATGGCAATCCCAGCGCCAATAAAATAGCGTCTCCCACTCACTCGCACAGGCAGAAGATGATGGTGAAATCTGGCTGTCTCGTCAGAAAATTCCGTATGGTTTCGTCTGTCACTCGAGGAATCGTCTTCGCCAACCACATCGACGGAGCGCTGGTCAGCCCAACGGTGCGCTGCTTTGAGGCGCTCCTCCAGCCACTGCCGCTGCAGGGGATCGCTGGCAGTCTGAAGTTCAAGCAATTCATTTGGCAACAACTCGCGCACCGTTACCAGTGGGCGCCAGGATTGCTTGTCCTGGCTAACCTCATCAGTGGGGAGAAACCGCCCCAACAAGGTATTCTGCGTAACGGACTGGGTGGGGAAAGGTCCGCTAACAGTTTTGCCACGACGAACGAACCATAATTGACGGCTGCTCAAGGGTGTCTCATTTTTTATGCGACAGGTGCGCCAGGCCTTCTGCTGCATGTACGCAGAGCTTCTTGAACTCGGCATAGGCATGCTCGTCCAATTGGCAATGGCCGTGCTTCCGGTCAGCATAAATCAGGCCGACCGGCTTGCCATGAACAAACAAGGACATGGCAAAAAACTCCCCCTCCCCGATGTTCATGCGGACTGCATCAGGAACCATCGGCAGCAAAGTCTTTGCATTGCCCGAATTGAGCCAGACACCTTGCATCTTTTCCATCAAACGGGAGAAAAGATTGGTCTCACGCAGTCCAATTTCGAGTTTTTGAAAAGGCGAATCAGGCGGTGCACCATGAACATAGCGCGCCTTGAGGTGCAAGTGGTCTCTCGTAAGCAGCATGAAAACAATGCGGTTAAGTGCGATACCCTCGTGCATGCCTTTCATGAGCAGGGACATCATCCCGGACAAATCGAGCGAGCCGTCGAGGTGAGCGGCAATTTCATCCAATGTCCGCTGTAACCGCGCCCGATCCGGCATCAGGCAAACCGCCTCATCAAGTTCGACGGAGGGAGCACGCTCATCAGCAGTGGATGGTATCTCATCGCTTACCCATTCCCCCGGAAGCATGGGTAGCCAGGCCGCAGCAGGCGTCACTCCGTACAAAGCCCAGTGACGCGCGGCGGCTACCGCCGTCTGGTGGACCAGTTCAACCGTTTCGTCCATAGGCAGATTAAGCGTTTCGGACATACCTTCAAGGCAGGCCTCGATCGGCGCGCCATACCATCCGCGCTCGGAAAGATGCGCCAATGCAACCGCCAGCAGCACGCCTTGCGCACGCGGCATCCCCGCATTTCTGCAATCCACCAGTTCGGTCAACATTTCGGGAAAGCGAAAACTGGCTGCCAGGCTGGCGCGAAAATCGGTAACCGAAAACCCCATCACTTTCTCGTGCGCCAAACCATAGTACAAGTGCTCACTGCGCACGACAGCACGGATTTCCTGGGCTCGCCTAGGCACGTAAACCCACAGCATCATGTTGGTCATATCATGCAGCAACGCCGAAATATAGACCTCTTCTACCCGGATGTCCTGATGCTGGAGCGCCCATTGACGCGCTTGAAAAGCGGCATGCAGGGATCGGCTATAAACCTGCAACACGCTGGTGAGCGCCTGATCGTCGTTCGCCAGCAGATCTTCCACCGCCACCAGTGAACTGAACAGTTTAAAAAACGGCACGGTCCCCATCATCATGATGGCGTGCTCTACACTGGTAATTTCGCTGCTGAGTCTGCCGCGCCGCGCGCCATTAGCTGCCCTGAGCAGCTTTAGTGTCATCAGGGGATCGCGCAGAATCACCACAGCCAGTCGGCTCGCAGGCAGTGACTCTGCATGCCTCCGCATATGGTCGAACTCCTGGATAGTGCGTCTCAAGACCGGCACCTCCTGGCTATCCAGGAAGGTAACCCACTCGTGTATGGTGCTTGGGAGCGCGCTCATTGTATGCGGTACAAATATAGGCGTGATTGGTGCAGATCATCCACTTCCAGCACCTCATCGGGAACCACGCCTGGAATGGCAAAGCTGTTGCTGATGAACAGCGAACCCGGGCGCATCTCCTGGCGGACTTTTTGCCACAAGGCCGGCATGGGAACAGGCGAAAGATAAGCGTAGACTACGTCAAATGACTTCAGGTCGGCAGCCCAGAAACTCTGCATCCTGATCTGGCAAGCACTGCCAGCGAGTCGAGCCCGGATCCAGCTCAGGACAAATGGGAGCGGGGCATTCTCGAAACCGTGAAAACGGCCATCTTTCCTGTTGTTAGCCATCCAGACCAGCATACCCCCCATGCCAGAGCCAAGATCGGCCAGCGAAGCGGACTCCGGCAAGCGGCGCTCGACCACCTGCCAAGCCTTGCGACTGGACAAATATAGCGGCACTTGGGAACGCGCCGCGCTCCAGTACACCAGCCACAGCAAAAGAAACGCTGCCAGATACCAGGCTGGAGAGAGTTCCAGTTGACTTGCGGCCAGCAGTGAGGGAATAAAAAACAGGTTGATCGGCAACCACCATGCCCTCATCCCGATGACACGCCCCAGCACTGCGGCCAGAGCGCCCATCAACCAGGCCTGCCAGCCGGCATCCAGCACAAAATTCTTTTCGAGGAGTGAAGGCACGATCAAAGAAATACAAAGCGCGGCCGAAATAAATTGCGCCAGCAACAACTTGATACCAGGCGGCAACGCACCCCACCCCAACTTAAGTGTCTGCCGGATTTGAAGAGAATTAGTGACTGGCTGGAGAGACGGCATCTTTCTCTGCCCCGGAATGCTCCGTTGGCGTTTCCTTCACCGCGTCAAGCTTGAGCGCACCAGCCACATCTTGCCTGGACTCTGCTTCGACATCGGCCTTGTCCGCCTTGGTGACGGACTCCTCTGTTTCCTTGTTCATCACGATGATGCTTATGCGGCGGTTCACCGCGCTATTCGGATGCTCGGGCTCATAAGGCACGGCAGAGGAAAGCCCCACTACACGAAGCATTTTCCCATCCGACATTCCGCCCGCCACCAGTTCGCGACGCGATGCATTGGCGCGATCAGCGGAAAGCTCCCAGTTGCTATACCCTTTTTCTCCACCGGAATAATTCACGGCATCGGTATGGCCGGACAGGGATATCCGGTTCTCGACTTCGTTCAGCACCTTGCCAATTTCACGCAGGATCACCTGGGTGTAGGGTTTGAGATGCGCGCCGCCGCTATCGAACATGGGGCGATTCTGCTCATCGACAATCTGGATGCGCAAGCCTTCCTTGGTGATATCCAGCATCAGTTGTTTCTTGAACTGTTTCAGCAAGGGGTTGCTGTCGATGGTTGCTTCCAGCTTTTCCTTCAGATTGACGAGTTTCTCGGCCTCTTTCCGCTTCAGTTCGGCTTTGGCCGCTTCCAGATTGATGGTTTGTTTTTTTGACTGCGGATCATCCGCCTTTTTGACCTGTCCTTCCTTGCGGGTCAGATCGGTACCGCCCCCCTTGATCACGCTGGAGGCGTCACCACTACCCGAACCACCCTGCATCGCCACCTTGAGCGGGGTCTTGAAATACTCGGAAATACCATCGAGATCGCCTTTGGCAGTCGAACCCAGCAGCCACATCAGCAGGAAGAACGCCATCATGGCTGTCACGAAGTCGGCGTAGGCGATTTTCCACGCCCCGCCATGGTGACCATGAGCGCTCTTCTTGATTTTCTTGATGACTATGGGGCGTTGCGAGTCGTCGCTCATTTATAGATCTCAGTGTTCAGCCATCAGCCGCCAGTATTCAGTCGTTAACTGATAACTGAATACTGACAGCTGATGGCCAAATTATTTACCCTTGGCCTGCTTGATGTGTTCTTCCAGTTCGGTAAAGCCAGGCCGCTCGGTCGAGAACAACACCTTGCGCCCGAATTCGACCGCCACCTGGGGGGCGTAGCCATTCAGGCTGGCGAGTAGCGTCACCTTGGTACACTCGAAAACCTTGCTCGACTCTTGCAATTTGTTCTCTAGCAGCGTGGAAAGCGGCGCCACGAAACCATAAGCCAGCAAAATACCCAGGAAGGTACCCACCAGCGCAGCGGCAATCAGCATCCCCAGTTCGGCAGGCGGAATGCCGACGGACTCCATGGTGTGCACCACTCCCATCACGGCGGCAACAATACCGAAAGCCGGCAGGCCGTCGCCCAGTTTAGCCATGGCAGAAACCGGGATATTTCCTTCCTGATGATGTGTCTCGATTTCATTGTCCATCAGGTTTTCGATTTCCATGGCGTTAAGGTTGCCGCCCACCATCAGACGCAGGTAATCGGTGATGAACTCAACCATATGATGGTCGTGAGAAATAGCCGGATATTTGCTGAAAATCGGACTGGTATGGGGATCTTCAACGTCGGACTCGACCGACATCAGACCTTCCTTGCGAATTTTTGCCAGAATCTCGAACAACAGTGCCAGCAGTTCAAGATACAAGGCCTTGTTATATTTTGATCCCTTGAAAATCGAGGGCAGCGCCTTGAGCGTCGATTTCAATACTTTCGGCCCGCTACTAACCAGCATGGCACCCAACGCGCCACCGCCAATCATCAGCACTTCGACGGGTTGCCAGAGGGATGCGAGATGTCCGCCCGCCATGGCGAAGCCACCGAATATCGACACCAGAATGACCAGATACCCAACGATGACCAGCATGCTAAATCCCTTTGGTTCTTAATTTGTGCAACTTTAACAAGTTCCAGCCTTGGAATCTACGCAAACATAGGCCTGACAGTCGCCACGGCAATCGTAATCAAACCCAAAACCAGATTGATTCCAACCAGCTTACGAATACTGGCCAAGGCTGCCGCGCCCGATTTCCAGTCCTGCCCGGCGACATGGCGCTGCAAATGCCGGTACGGGGAAAAAAATACATGCGCAAAAATGCCCATCATGGCCAGCCCCAGGGCCAGCATGGCGTGAACATACAGGGGAATGGCTCCCATTCCCCCCAGCAAGCCGATCATGGTCAAGCCAGTGGCCAGAATCACGGCTATGCTAATCCACACCCAGGGAAAAAACCGTTTGAACACCCCCACCCATTGTGTCAGTCGCTGTGGCGGCTCAAGTAAATCAGCAGCAACCGGGCGCAGTATCTGATGGGCAAAGAACATCCCGCCAACCCAGATAACAACAAAGAAAATGTGCAACATGGTCATGATTTTCATCAACAAATCCCTATGGATGTAAGTTTTTTTCCAGAAACCTGCGTACCGGCGCGTAACTGCGCCGGTGAATGATTGATACGCCATGTTGCGCCAATGCTGCCAGATGGTCGGCAGTGGGATAGCCCTTGTGGCGATCAAACCCGTATTTCGGATATAGCCGATGCATTTCCAGCATTTCCGCATCGCGTGCAGTCTTGGCCAGAATGGATGCCGCCGAAATCGCCGGCACCAGGCTATCTCCTCTCACTATGGCACGGGTCGGCATAGTCAGGCGCGGACAGTGCAACCCGTCAGCCTCCACCTCATCCGGCCGATGCGACAATTTTTCAACTGCTCGCTGCATGGCCAGCAGACTGGCCTGAAGAATATTGATGCGATCGATTTCTTCTGCTGAAACACTCGCCACCGCCCAGGAAAGCGCATTTTCGCGTATCAGGCAGGCCAGATGTTCACGCTTTTTCTCACTCAATTTCTTGGAGTCATTTAGTCCCGCGATTGGTTTATCGGGATGGAGAATAACAGCAGCAGCAAACACCGCCCCGGCCAGCGGTCCGCGACCGGCCTCATCGACACCACATAGCAAACTCATGAACGAACCTTAAACAAAAACTCGCGGAGCGAGCCTGCTTCCCTCTCTCCCTCTGGGAGAGAGTTAGGAGAGAGGGGGGCGGTCATGGCGAAGTGCTGTTTCATGATTTGGGACGGCAATTCGCCATGATGGCCTGAGGGAGATATTCAAGCACCGCTTCACACGCCCGTTCGGCGGTATTTTGTCGTAATGCGGTATGCATGCGCTCGAATTCCTGAATCATCTCCGCCTGTGCCTGCCCATCTGCCAGCAGATTCAGCAAAGCCTGAGACAATTTCTCTGGCGTTGCCTCTTCCTGCAACAGTTCCGGCACAACAAAGCGTCCGGCCAGGATATTGGGCAACCCGACATAAGGCAGGTAACGCTTGCGTCTCATCAAAAAAGCGGACAATTTCGACAAACGATAGGTAATCACCATCGGTCGCTTGAGCAAGGCGGCTTCAAGGGTTGCCGTACCCGAAGCCACCAGCGCCACATTGCAGGCGGTCAAGGCCGCACCGGCGTGCCCGAACAATATGGTCAGCGGCAAGTTGTTCGCCCCCCTGCGGTAAAGCGCCGCATCGAACAACGCGCGGGTTTCCCTGCTGACCAGTGGAACCAGAAACTGGATATCCGGACGCTCCGCGTGAATCTTCTCCGCCACTTGCAAGAATAGATCAGCCAGATAATGCAGTTCGCTCTGACGACTCCCTGGCAGGAGCGCCACCACCGTTGCATCATGGGGCAGCCTGAGAGTTGCTCGCGCCGCCTCCCGATCGGGCTTGTCTGGCGTGGCATCTGCCGTGGGATGACCGACATAGGTCACCGGTACGCCTGCCTGTCGATAAATCTCGGGTTCAAATGGGAAGAGCGCGAGGATATGCGAAACGGAACGGGCGATCGTCTTCACACGCTCTCGCCGCCAAGCCCACACCGATGGACTGACATAGTGGATGGTTGGAATACCGCCCGTTTTAAGCGCTCTTTCCAGCCCTAGATTAAAATCCGGTGCATCCACGCCAATGAAAAGGTCGGGCGGATTTTGCAAAAAGGTGCGCTTCAGCTTGCGCCGTATCCCGAGAATTTCCGGAAAATGCCGCAGTACCTCAAGGTAACCGCGCACCGCCAGTTTTTCCATGGGAAAGAGCGAATGCACGCCCGCAGCCTGCATTTTCGGCCCGCCGATACCGACAAACTCGGCGTGCGGCAGGCGCGTTCTCAAGGCTGCCACGAGGTGGCTGCCGAGCAAGTCGCCAGAAGCCTCGCCCGCTACAATACCGATTCGCACGCCGGTCCCTGCATTGTCCTTCACCGCCACGCCTGACTAACGGGCATGGCGAAGCGCCGCCCCAAATCAGAAAACCGCACTTCGCCATGCCCGTTTCCCTCTCTCCTTACACCCTCCCAGAGGGAGAGAGGGACATAGGCTCGCTTCGCGAGTTTCACGTTAACGAATGATGCCGCGTGTTGATATCGCCAGGAAATCCAGCCACATCCCGATTTCTGGAACAAGCTCGCGCTGTTCCTCCAGAACACTTTTCGCTTCAGCAAGGCTGAGGCCAGA
>JAUYFQ010000047.1 GCA_030690895.1 Sulfuricellaceae bacterium | reverse complement strand
GACGCTTGCGTTTGCGTAAGATAGCCATCGCGAAATCATGCCAGTTTTCGAAGCCAGATCAAACCTCGGAAACCCGCTTCCAGATTGGCTCTCAGGCAATTTCATGACGTTTTTTACCCACACTCTTCCGCGAAGACCCATAAATCTTGCTCGTCGGTTTCGTGAAACATCATGATTGCGCCCTTTTCACGCAACGCCTCGGGTTAAGCCGCGCGAGCAAGGCATTTGGCATCTGGCGGAAGAAATCCTTGATGGAATAGTGCTGTGCCATGCGCTTGCTCCTCGGGTTAAATGGCTGTATTTATTTGGACTATGCGGGACATTACAGTACAGTACAACACTTTCACAGTAGGCGTCTGAACGGCGACGCGATCTGCTCCGAATACGTTTGCCTATGAATCTGATCAAGTCCCGAAAACGCGTCGCTGACCACGGAGAGGTCTTTACACCCGCGTGGATGGTCGATGCCATGCTCGACCTCGTGAAGGAAGAGTCGGAGCGACTTGATTCACGCTTTCTGGAACCGGCATGCGGAAGCGGTAACTTCATTGTCAAGGTCTTGCGGCGCAAGCTCGCGGCAGTCGAGCGCAAGTTCGGGAAATCCGACTTTGAAAAGCAGCACTATGCGCTTTGGGCGCTGATGTGCATCTACGGGATCGAGCTTCTGGCGGACAACATTGCAGAGTGTCGGGAAAACATGCTGGAAAGTTTCGCCAGCAATCTGAACCTGCAGCAGTCGGATGATTTCTATCGCGCCGCCGCCTATGTGTTATCGCAGAACTTGGTACATGGTGACGCCAGGACGATTCGCACCAACAGTGGTGAACCAATTGTCTTTGCCGAATGGGGTTACATCGGCAAGGGCAAGTTTCAGCGTCGCGACTTCCGTTTTGACACGCTCACTGGCATGTCTACCCATACTGAACAGGGCTCGCTCTTTGCCAAACACGAGATTTTCACGCCGATCCAAACCTATCCGCCGATGACGGTGCGCGAACTCGCGTCCGCTGCGGTCAATGAGCCGCTGAAAGAGACCCCGTGACCGAACTAGCCAGTTTCTCCTTGCGCGGTCGCAATCCGGATGTACTGACCTGCATCGCGAACCTTTCCAACGACGAGGTGTTCACGCCGCCGGAGTTCGCCAACAGGATGCTGGATACCCTCGCCGAGGCGTGGGCCGCCAACCGCAACGGGGCGAACATCTGGGCCGACAAGACGGTGAAGTTTCTGGACCCCTTCACGAAATCCGGTGTGTTTCTACGCGAGATCACCAACCGCCTCACCAAGGGGCTGGAGAAGGAGATTCCGGAACTGGCGAAGCGCGTGAATCACATCCTGACGAAGCAGGTGTTCGGCATCGGCATCACGCATCTCACCAGCCTGCTGGCGCGGCGTAGCGTGTATTGCTCGAAACACGCCAACGGCAAGCATTCCATAGCCAAATCCTTCGCGAACGACTCGGGGAACATCTGGTTCGAGCGCATCGAGCACACATGGGCCAGTGGTAAGTGCACTTTTTGTGGTGCCAGCCAAGCGGCGATGGATCGCGGCGAGGCGCTGGAAACCCACGCTTACGCGTTCATTCACACAAACAACATCAAGACTCGGATGACCGAGTTGTTTGGAGGCAATATGCAATTCGATGTCATCATCGGCAACCCGCCATATCAATTGGACGACGGCGGCTTTGGCAAGAGTGCCGCGCCGATTTATCAGTTGTTCGTGGAGCAGGCCAAGAAGCTAGAACCGCGTTTTCTGTCTCTGGTGATTCCATCGCGCTGGTTCGCGGGTGGCAAGGGATTGGATGATTTCCGCGAAGCGATGCTCGCCGACAACCGTGTACGTTCGATTGACGACTACCTCAGCGCGGGGGATGTATTTCCGGGCGTGGGCCTCAAGGGTGGCGTGTGTTACTTCCTATGGGAACGGGACAACCCCGGCTTATGCCGCGTGACCACCCGCTTCAAGGATTGGCCGGTTTCGACCGCCACACGACGGTTGCTTGAACCGGGCGCAGATGTGTTCATCCGCTTCAACGAAGGGCTGTCGATTCTCAAGAAAGTCGTTTCTGTCGAAATAGGGCAATCTGAGTCACTCTTGCTTCCAGAAAGTAAGCGGTTTGACCGGCTGGTGAGCTCCAGAAAGCCGTTCGCACTCGAAACAACTTTCAAGGGCAAGGCTACAAAGCGCGCAGGTGATGTACTTATCTACCAGAACGGCGGGACAGGGTATATCGCCAGAAACTCCGTACCGTCTGGCACTGAACTCATTGACAAGTGGAAGATTTATGTTGGCCGAGCCGCGCCGGGTACCGGCAACCGCGACACCTACCCGCACCGCATCCTTAGCACGCCCTTCATCGGCGAGCCCGGTAGCATCTGTTCTGAAACGTATTTGTGCATCGGCCCGTTCGAGACCAAAAGCGAAGCCGAAAGTGCCTTGTCGTACATCACCTGCCGGTTGCCACGCCTGCTGATCCTGCTGCACAAGCCATCCCAAGATACCACGCGCAAGGTCTATACCTTCGTTCCGACGCAGGAGTGGAACAGGAAGTGGACGGACGACGAGCTCTACGCGAAATATGGCATCACCGAGAGTGAAATTGCGTTCATCGAAACGATAGTCCGCCCGATGGATCTCGCCAGCGATTTGTTCGAAAATGTCTCGGTAGTCGAAGAAGATGAGTAAGACCATCGAGGACATCCTCGCGCCCAAGCCGGTAGCGCGACCGCGTATTTACGCCTACTCGATTGACGACAAGGGGCACAAGGGTCACCTTAAGGTGGGTCAGACCACGCGCAACGTGAAGCAGCGCATCGCCGAGCAGGTCAAGACGGCCGCCATCAAGAATTACCGAATCGAACTCGACGAGTCTGCCGAGCGCGACGACGGCAGTATCTTTAGCGATCACGAGGCACGCGCCGCGCTGGTCAGGAAGGGATTCGAGAACGTCGAGTTGGAGTGGATGCGTTGCTCGCTCAAGGACGTGCGCACGGTACTCGCCGAACTGCGCACCGGCCAGCGGTTCACGGGATCGCATCACGAAACCTTCCCGATGCGTCGGGAGCAGGCCGAGGCTGTGAACAAGACTTTTGACTACTACAAGTCGATCTGGGCCGAAAACAAGAACGCCGCTCCGCGTTTTCTATGGAACGCAAAGATGCGTTTCGGCAAGACCTTTACCGCCTATCAGTTGGCAAAGAAGCTTGGTGCGAAGCGTGTACTGGTACTCACCTTCAAGCCAGCCGTCGAAGATGCGTGGCTGACGGACCTTGAGAGTCACGTCGATTTCAACGGGTGGCAATATCTCTCTCGCTCGTCCGGTAGCGACCCAACGCAGATTGACCGCAAGAAGCCAGTCGTCTATTTCGGTTCCTTTCAGGACTTGCTCGGTCGCGACACGGTTGGGAATATCAAACCCAAGAACGAATGGATTCACACGGTAAATTGGGACCTTGTGGTGTTTGACGAATACCACTTCGGGGCGTGGCGCGACACCGCGAAGGAACTGTTCGAGGGCGAGGAGGAGGCCGTCGCGAAGAAGGAGACCAAGCTCGAATACGCCGCCGGGCTGGAGGACATGAACGAAGACCTCACTGTGCTCTCCGAAAAGGAAACCGAGTTCCTGCCCATCACCACCAAAGCTTACTTGTACCTCTCCGGCACACCGTTCAAGGCACTGGCGACCGGCGAGTTCATCGAGGAACAGATTTTCAACTGGACCTACACCGACGAGCAGCGTGCCAAGGAGGCGTTTCCCGCCCAGTACCCCGGCCAGCGGAACCCCTACGCAGCGCTGCCCCAGATGCGGCTGCTGACTTATCAGATGCCGGATGAACTACTGGCCATTGCGAGCGGCGGTGAGTTTGACGAGTTTGATCTCAATGCGTTCTTCGAGGCATCTGGCGCTGGCGTGCTTGCCCAATTCAAATTCAAGAGCGACGTGCAGAAGTGGCTGGACATTATCCGAGGCGGGTATGCGTCAAAATCCGTCGAACATTTGAAGACGGGGACACGGCCGCCGTTTCCTTATTCCGACGTGCGCCTGCTGCCCTACCTGCAACACTCGTTCTGGTTCCTGCCCAACGTTGCCGCCTGTCATGCGATGGCGAACCTGTTGGCTGAGAGGCAGAATGTCTTCTGGCATGAGTACAACGTTGCCGTCGCCGCAGGTGCCTCGGCTGGAATCGGATTGGAGGCGTTGCCGCCAGTGCGAAAAGCCATCGGCAGCGGATTCGACACGAAGACCATCACGCTCTCGTGCGGCAAGCTCACCACCGGCGTCACCGTGCCGCAGTGGTCGTCCATCTTGATGCTGCGCAATCTCAAGTCGCCCGAGACTTATTTTCAGGCGGCGTTTCGCGTGCAGTCGCCGTGGTCCATCAAAAACCCCAACGGCGACAACCCGAATGAGGAGGAAATCCTCAAACCCGTCTGCTTCGTGTTTGACTTCGCCCCCACCCGCGCCCTGCGGCAGCTCTCGGAGTACGGCATCGGCCTGTCACCTAATGAGCCGAACCCGGAGAACGCGGTAAAAGAACTCGTATCGTTCCTGCCCGTGTTGGCTTACGACGGCGCGAACATGACACAGATTGACGCAGGCGGCATTCTCGACATTGCGATGGCGGGCACCTCGGCCACGCTGCTGGCGCGCAAATGGGAGAGCGCGCTACTGGTGAACGTGGATAACGACACGCTCCGGCGCATCATGGGCAATCCCGAAGCGATGGCTGCCGTGGAGCGCATCGAAGGCTGGCGAGCGCTCGGCGACAACATCATTGAGACCATCATCAACAAGAGCGAGAAGGTCAAGGACCTCAAGAACAAGGCGAAGAACGAGGACTTGTCGGCAAAGGAGAAGAAGGAGCTCTCCGACGAGGAGAAGGAATACAAGTCCAAGCGCAAGCTGGTTCAGGAAAAGCTGATCAAGTTCGCCACCCGCATCCCGGCGTTCATGTACCTGACCGATTTCCGCGAGAACACGTTGCAAGATGTCATCACCAAACTCGAACCTGACTTGTTTCTGGCCGTGACTGGCTTGACTGTGAAGGACTTCCACCTGCTCGTCCGCCTCAAGGTGTTCAACACCGAGCAGATGAACCAGGCCGTCTTCGCCTTCCGTCGCTATGAAGATGCGTCGCTACGCTATACGGGTATTGAGAGCCACCAAGGCTTGTCTCACTATGGGCTTTACGACACGGTGGTGGCGAAGGATTGAAAGGCGGCGAACGTGCATTGAACACATGGCGGACCACGCCAGCGGCTTCGCCTCGCTGGAGGAGGAGGAGCGGAATGCGGGGGTTTTGCGTAGTGCGCGCCGTCCCGCCAGCGCCGACTTTTACAACGAGTGTGGAGCGATGAATACGCCATGAGCAAAAAAGTCACCCAGCCGGATACCGCCGCCGCCCCCGCCGCCGTTTTTCAGCAAAAGGCCATCCGCCGCACCCTGCATAACAACGAATGGTGGTTTGTCATCACCGACATCGTTGCCGCGCTGACGGATGCCTCCGATCCGTCAGACTATTGGAAGAAGATGCGCCGACGCGACCCCGATTTGAGCCTGGATAGCCAAGGGGGGGGACAAATTGACCCTCCCCTTGCGCTGGCGTTTGAGACGGCCGGCGGGCGGCAGAAACTCCAGTGCTGGAATATGCAAGGCATTTTTCGCTTGATCCAGTCTATCCCCAGCCCCAAGGCCGAACCTTTCAAACGCTGGCTGGCCAAGGTGGGCAAGGAGCGTCTGGATGAGATTGAGAACCCCGAGCTGGCGATGGGGCGGATGCAGGAGTTGTACGAAAAGAAGGGCTACCCGAAAGAGTGGATCGACAAGCGCCTGCGCGGTATCGCGGTGCGCCAGGATTTGACCGATGAATGGAAAGCGCGTGGCGTGGCCTCCAGCGTGGAGTTTGCGATTCTGACCAACGAAATCATGCAGGGCACCTTCGATCTGAAGGTGGACGACTACAAGCAGGTGAAGTCGCTGGCGCGGGAAAATCTGCGCGATCACATGACCGACATCGAATTGATCTTGACCATGCTCGGCGAGGCAACGACAACCAAACTGCACCGTGACCGCGATTCGCAAGGCATCGCGCCGCTGAAGAAAGACGCTAAAGATGGCGGTGCGGTGGCGGGTAGAACACGCAAGGATATTGAGCAGCAGAGCGGCAAGCCGGTGGTGAGTCGCAGCAACTATTTGCCCCCACCGGCCGCTGGCGCGGTGCTGGAAAATAATGCGGCGTCTGCGAAGCCGATCAAGCGCAAGGCAGTGGTGCGGCAGAAGAAACCGAAAGGGGGCAAGGCGTGAGTTCCGCTGCGCTGTTCTGCTCGCTCTCGTCGCAAAGCATCGCCGACTTGATTCGGCCTGCCCGGCAGGCCGTTTGCTACGCCGAGCTGGGCATACAGTCCGATTTGGCGCAGGCGGTGGTGGAGACGGGCAAACTGGCGCAACGCGCGCACGCTAAGGCACGCACTGCCTGAGAGGCACCAATGAATTTGAATTTCTCGGCGTCACCCAAACCCCTGACCGCTTGGGGCATCGACCTCGGTACGACCAATTCAACACTGTGTCGCACCACGCTCGCTGCGGGCAGCACAGTACCGGCCGAGCCGGAGGTGGTCGGTCTGCGGCAGCCGACGCAAGCCGGGACGTTTATCGGCATGCTCGTACCTTCAATGGTGGCGGTACATCAGGGCAAGGAATTTGTCGGCGAAGGGGCAAAGAATCTGCGTGCCTTGACCGCAGCTCCCCCGGGCGGCATGTCCCGCAATGTCAATCTGTTTCACGATTGCAAGAATGAGATTGGCACCTCGCGCACCTACCCCAACGCGCCCGAGGGCTACCGTAGCCCGACGGAGATTGCGGCAAAGATTTTGGGCTTCATACGGCGTGAGGGCATGGCGGAGACATCCGGTGATGTGGTGGTGACGGTGCCCGCCTCGTTTCAAACCGCGCAGCGGGCCGAGACGGCGCGCGCCTGCGCCCTGGCGGGGCTGTACGTGGGCGGCGGGCGCCTGTTGGACGAGCCGGTGGCGGCCTTTATCGACTACGCCTATCGCTACGACCCGGCACTGCTCGATGGCGTCACTGCGAAAAAGAACCTGCTGGTGTTCGATTTCGGTGGCGGCACCTGTGACATTGCGCATTTCGAGCTTTCGCGACCGGAACAGGGCGAGCCGGTGAAGGTGGCCAAACGATCAGTGTCGCGTTTTCACCGCCTGGGCGGCGGCGATATTGACCTGGCTGTCCTGCACCGGGTGCTGGTGCCACAGCTCCTCAGGGAAAACGGCTTGGACGACTTCGCGCTCTCGTTTCAGGAGAAAACGCGCGTTGTCACCCCGGCGCTGATCGCGGTGGCGGAGGCGCTGAAAATCCAGATGTGCAACGAACTCTGGCGTCTGGCGCAATTCGGCCGGCTCACAGGCACACCGCGTGGGCAGATCATCGCACGTTACCCGGCGCAGGTGATCGTGCGGCTGGGCAATCGCGACCTGAAGCTCGCAGCCGCGACCATGGACGCAGCGCAGTTCGACATTGCCCTGGCGCCGTTTCTCGACCGCGAGCACCTGTTTGTGCGCAGCACCGAATACCGGTTGGAAAATTCGGTGTTCGCGCCGATAGCCGATGCCTTGGAGCGTGCGGACATGACGACACGCAACATCGATTATGTGCTGGCGGTGGGTGGCAGCGCCCTGATCCCGCCGGTGATCGATGCGCTGGCGGCCTACTTCCCCGCCGCGAAGATGCTGACTTATGAGGACAGGAAAGACGCACAGTTGGCTGTGGCGCGTGGCGCCAGCCTCCAGGCGCTGGCGCTGGCGGCCAATGGTCGGGGCATCATCGAGCCGGCGGCGCAAGACGACATCTTTCTGCGCACCAGCGGCGCAGACATGAAGCTGGTTCCGCGCGGCGCAACCCTGCCGTACCCGGCCGAAGGCACGACGCGCATCGACACGCTGACGGTGCCGGCCAGCGCTTTCGATGCGCCGCTGCCCCTGGCGGTAGAGCTGGTCGCGGGGCAGGAGCGGCGGCCTTTGTTTCGCGATACCTGGCTGCTCACCATGGTGAGTCAGGGTACACCCTTGCAATTGGAATATAGCTACGACGAGAACCAGGTGCTTTCCCTCGAACTGAAGCTTGCGAACATGCCGGAGTCGCTGCCTTTCCGTGCGACGCTGGAAAATCCGCTTTCGCATGTGGTCAACCCGAACAGGATGCAGGAAGAGGTCGATCGCCTGGAAGAGGAATACCGCAACGACACCAGCAAATCCGAAGAGCTGATGCCGAAAATCGCCGAACTTTGCGCCGAGCTGGGCCAGCACGAAAAGGCGGTGGGCTTGGTGCGTGCGCTGTTGCGGCAGATCAACCGGCCCGCGCCGTGGCTGCTCAACCGCCAGGCGAACTATGAGGATGCGCGTGGCAACCACGCCACCGCGATTGCCACCTACGAGTTGGCTGCGCAGGCCGCTGGTGCAAACTGGAGTGGCCCCCTGTTCAACCTGGCGTTGCTACATTTCCGCCAGCGCGAATACGAGCGCGCGCTCGTCGTAATCAACCGCGCGATCGCGGTCGACGACGACCCACCGTCTCAAACATTGAAGCTGCGCATCCTCAAGGCCGTGCGACCGGACGACGATGTGGCTCCTGCAGCACGCAAGGCGCTGCGGCGCTTTGCTGCACCCAAGGAACTACAAGACTGGGAGCTCCATTGGCTGCTGCGTGCGGCCGAGCTGGCAGGCGATGCTGCTGCGCAAGAGGCCGTAGAGGACGAACGCCGCGCTCGGCGCAACAGCGGCCAGAGTACGGCTGGCGCGGACGACGCAGCCGTGCTTCCCGACCGGCGCGACGCAGGAGCCTGAGCATGGCCTGGCTGGTTCCTTTCTCCAACCTCACGCCCGCGCAGCAAGACGCGGTGCAAATGGACACGCGCAGCCACAAGGCGATCATCGGCGGGCCGGGCGCCGGCAAGACCCTGGTGCTGTTGCATCGGCTCAACCTTCTTTTTCACCGCGCTGACCGCAAGCCGGATGCGGTGCGCTTATTTGTCTATACCAACACCCTCAAGGAATTCATCCGCGCGGGCAACGATATGCTTGACGTGCCGGAGGAGTGCATCGGCACCTTCGACAAATGGTGCGCTGACGTCTATCGCAAACATATTTCCAATACTTTGCCACGCGACGGTCGGCACCCGGATTTCGCTGCTATCCGCAAGGGCGCGTACCTGGCCATGGCAAAGGGATTGCTGGAGACGCCTGTCTTTGAGTATGTTTTGGTGGACGAAGCGCAGGATCTTGATGTCGAGGCGATCGATGTGCTCAAGCAGATCGCACGCCACGTGACCGTGTGCATGGACGGCAACCAGCAACTGTATGAAAAGGGCGTGTCGGAACCAGACGCGTTGGCGGGGATCGGTCTATCTCGCCACACCGCAGCGCTGCTATCCGCGTTTCGCTGCAATCCAATGGTGACGCAACTGGCGGCGCAGTTTGTCACCGACGCGCGGCGGCGTGATGAATTTCTGCGACAGGCGGCCAATCCGGATATGGACCGTGCCACGCCGCTGCTTTACCTTTCCGCCGGCTTTGAAGACGAGAAGGCGCGGTTGATAGAGATGGTGCGCCTGCGTCTTTCCTACGGCGACTCGATCGCCGTGCTGTTCCCGAAGCGGAGCCAAGTATGGGGCTTTGCGCAGGGATTCATCGCGGCCGGCATCGCGGTGAGCGTGCGGACGTATGACGAACCTATCGACTTTTCGACCCCGTTGCCGAAGCTGATGACCTATCACCAGGCCAAGGGGCTGACCTTCGACAGCGTATTTCTGCCACGCCTGGACCAAGGCTCGTTTCGTGGCGCCATGCAGGCACGCATGCACAACTTGCTGTTTGTCGGCGTCAGCCGGGCGATCAAGTGGGTGTTCATGAGCGGCACCAACGGCCGCCTCATCAATCCGTTGATCGAGCTGGGCCAAGGCGACACCCACGCGTTTCTGGAAACGCAGCTTGCCGCCGGAACGGGCGACATGTTCAGCCCGAAAGCCAGCAGTGAAGCAGCGCCGTCGGCGCCCGACGAATTCGGATTGGATTGATCGTTTTATCGCGCTGATAAGTGTGTTAATTCGGACTATGACAATTGGTGTGGCAAGCACCGTGTAATGAATATGGCGAAAGATTGGCTACAACAAATGCTGGCGCGCATGTTCTCGCCCATATCACGGAGCGAGGCCCTGCGAATTGCTTCTCACGCGCTGGAGAACAATGTCAGAGATGTCGCTCTGATCTGCCATGGCACGAAACCAGACAACTGCCGCATTTATGATGCTCAATCCGAACCCTGCTGGTATATCTATGTGCCATGGAACGACGACAACGGTATGGCAGTGCTTCGCAGCAGCCGCGTGATTCTGGTCGGGAAGCTGACGGGCACTATCCATTACGACGGCTCGGCCGGTAACGAGGGGTAACTGCCATTCATCAGCGACATTTGGATAGGGGCAATAAGCTTAGTTAAAGAACGCTCGCACCGCCTCAATGAAGTCACGGGTAACACGCTCGTTCACATCTTCACCAATTTCCAGTCGTTCGATTAACTCGTTCTGGTGACAAAACATCTCCATCAGCAACGGCTTCAGTTCGTCCAGATCAATACTCCATCCGACCATGCCTGGTTCGCCGGCCACGGTCTCACCGGGCAGCAACAGCGTTAGGACGAGCGGCACAGTCTGGTCAATGCGACTGGCGAAGAAAGACCAGTACGGCCATACCTCAAACAGTTTGGCAAACCATTCCCGCACTTCGGGAATGGCCTCAAGTTCGCGGGGATCGTCGTCGTAGCCGTGGAACACCAGCGTTACCGCACCCTCGGCACTCATGGCGGAAGAACGGTCACTGGAGAGGCTTTTAAGCGCGGTCAGCACTTCCGATATGTCGCCAGCGGTGATCGCGGCAGAATAGCAAACGACAAACACTTGCTGGTCTTTGGCTGGAGAGTGGCGCGAGGTGGGCATTAGCGGCTTCGGTAGCTATCCGGTGAAGACGTAAGAGATGATGTCCATAATGTGTGCCCAGACGTGGTTCTGAATTGCGAAGTGTGCCAGCTTGCCGGATTTCATGTCGGCGCAAAACCAGGCGGCACAGTGGCGATTATCGACCGCGCAAGGCTCATCGCGTGCGCCCGCCCGACCGCCCGTCATGCGGCTTGCTTCTGGCGTGTGGCAGGGTCATCAAGACGCTGCAAGCCGCCTGCCGGGCTACGCCTGCGCGGACTGACCCCTTGGTGTTTCCCACCGCCGCCGCAAGCCCTCTGACCGCTCCGTCACGGGCCTTGCAAGAGAAACTGCAAGCCCCGCGCCATCGCTACCGCCTCGCACACTTGACGCCCGCCGTCGCGCAAACAACCGCGCCACGGCTTTGTGCCTTCGGTCAGCGCAGCTGCTCCTGCCCCGCCGCCGCTGCACCACTGCGCAGGCCAGCGATAACCCCCGCTCGCCAGCTTGCGGCTTGCAGGCGGCTACCGCGTCGTGATCTGAACCACGCCGTCACGCGGTGAAGCTGCGTCACGGCTTTGTCTCTCCTGCTATCGCCGTCTCGCCAGCGCCGACTTTTGTGGTCATTTCAGGCATGGTCACGGTTCGCCCGCCCCCTGCGCCGTCGGCGATGAAACTGCCCACGGCTCCGGCGGCTACACCGGGGCGGTGCGCATCGTCCTGCACTCCGTGGCCCGCCGCCGCTTAAAGCGTTGAAGCGGACGGCTGCAATACCAGGTGTTGTCCGCTCGAAAGATCAAACCCGATGACGCCGATCAGTTCGCGCCGCTCAATTGCACCCAGCCGAGCAGGGGTAAATCGCAAGCGATTCAACATAACAGCGCATTACCCAAAGTAGGCCAGTCGCTGCGCAGGGCTTC
>JAUYFQ010000042.1 GCA_030690895.1 Sulfuricellaceae bacterium | reverse complement strand
GGGTTACAAACGCTAACGTCCGGCTCAACCCATCCCCACCCCAGCCCTCCCCTTGAAGGGGAGGGAGTAGTGCGTGCCTGCCTTTGCTCAATAGCATGAATCATAGCCAATTTTCTCAACTGAGGAATGTAACTAATCAGGTAAATTTAATCAGCTTGGTAGAAATCTAGCGCCCGCAACTTACGATTTTGAACTCAACGCGCCGGTCGATAGCGTCCTGCGTGTCGTCCGAACCTGTTCCAATGATGTTTTCCCTCCAGCCTCTTCCGTAAGTCTTGGAGCGCGGTAGTAACTGAGGGTAATCCTTGAGCATTGTTTTCTGAACCTGAAGCGCCCGCTGCAAGGACAGACTCTCATTATAGGTTTCTCCACCGGTACGACTGCTGTGGCCTGCTATTTCCAGGCAATCCGGCGTCTTGCTGAACTGGCGCGCAATCTGGCGCAGCCAAATGGCGTACTGTGATCTCAGGTCTGGATCGCTGATAAAATCGGTGCTGTTGACAGAAAACATCAGCTTGGCACTCAAGTTCTTGTTGCTGAAGCCAATCACCACCAGTCGGCCAAATGCGATCTCGGAGTCATCTGCACGGCCCAGTTTGCGATAGGTCTGGTAAAGCCCAGCGTAAGTTTTCATTACCTGCCCGTCAGGCCGTAGTGCGGTTTCTTTGTATAGTGTCATGGCGCGTTCATACTGCTTTTGTTCATAGGCTTTATCCCCTTCATTCAGCAGCGCAGCGGTGCTTAGCGAATCGAAATAAATTTTTTCCGCTTCGTCGCCTGCCGGGCTTTGTGCCGTCTGAATCAGTCCATCAGTGCGTTTGTCCTTGAGGTACATTGGACTTCCGGCATAAATTGAAATAGGTGTCGCATTAAGTTTTTGCTCTGCAATCCAGTTTTCTGAGTGCGCGACAACCATGCCACTTTTTAGATCAACCAGCGAGGCCGATACCTTGTAATAACGACCACCGGAAACTTGTGAATGCTTGTCCAACTTCATGATGCCCGTCAGCAAGTATTTCGCGGCATCCATGTTCTCTGGCGTCATGGCACGGAAATCAAGTTTTTCAAACTGTTTATGGGCTTCGTCCACCACAATGGCTTCAATATGCTTGCTGGTTTCCGTTGCCTCGGCAGTGTCCGCGTTAATGAATGGATCCACCACAATATGGCTTTGTGAAAGGTTGTTCAGGACAAATTTCTTTTCGTGAATTTGCTGAAACAAGCGGACTGCCAGTTGGCGAGCTGCCTCTTCAAGCGGTAGAGGGGTTTGGCTCGATTTTGGTTGAGAAGTCACGCATCCAGACATAATCAACAAAAGAGAAAAACAAGCCAGAATGGACTTCATTTTATTATTCCTGATTAACATCAATGACAATTTTGCTGTAAAAATTTACGTTCATCCGCCGTGATTTTCTGCACACCCAGAGAAACCTTGGTGTACAACTCCGCGCAATTACAGGTGGGGCAGAAAGCGACCGCGACCGATGCTGGCGGGCTTTTTTTTGGGGGGGGTGTAGAGGGTTTGGCTATGGTTTTGACCACTGCAACTTTAGGTTCCTTGTCTTGGTCTGGCGTTTCAGGGTTGTCTGCGCTTTTCACTTCAGCGAGTTGGTCGGCTGTTTTTTTGTCTGGGACTGGTGTTTCGGTGTGGCCTGCACCCTTGCCAACATCTACGCGAACATCAGGCTGGCTCTGTTTGATTGGAGCAGGCTTTGCCTGTGGGGCTTTTTCAACAGGCACTTCTGATTTTTGCATGGATGTTGGTGAAAATATCAGCCAGACACCAATTGCAACAGCGATACTGCCAAGGATGCCAGACAGTAATAAAAAAGATGGGATTCGAGACGCAGGGGGTTCAGCAACGGAAAGCAAAAAATCACCAGGATCTGAATCCGGGTTTAGGCAGAAGCAGTATAAATCATGCTTCCGGCCATGCTTGTCCGCGCGCATTTTAAGATGGCGAAATCTTTCTACATGATCACCGGAAATCCATTTCGCCATATCATGAAATGCGTGCGAAACGAGAATCACGCCGGGCGGGGCAAAATCCATTACTCGTTGCGCAGCATTGATGCCGTCTCCGATCAGATTTGGCGCGCCATTGATGTCTTGAACCAGTTTGCAAGGCCCTAAATGTGCGCCAGAGCGAATTTTAAGGTCAGGAAACGAAGATTTAAGCTCGGAGAAACAGACCAAAAAACGGAAAGCCTCTTCAGGGTTGCTAAGAAAAGCAATCGCAGCACCATCCCCCGTATCTATCTGCACGCGATCAGCGCTGTCCCGACCGACCAGAGACTGACGCAACAAATCATAAAACCTTGCTTTTGTTGCTGATTGAGAGTCATTCGCTAGTTTCGAGAATCCGACCAAGTCAAAGAAAATAACGCTGCAACTGTAGGTCTGGTCGAATTGATATGGCATGGTAATGAGTCAACAAAATCCCAGAGAGCCATGGCAAGTTGGTCTGCGCTGTTGCCGGCCACTTTATTAAGTCCATGAGTAAAAAACTGTACCGCCACTTTATACCATAAAACCAACAGGGAAATCCCGGTCCTGATGTCGTGAATACGCTACAATTTGACCCTTAGCCTTATTTTTACACATCATGACCGACCAATACGCCGTAATAGGCAACCCTATCGCGCACAGCAAGTCCCCCTTGATTCATGCCGAATTTGCCCGCCAGACCGGACAGGATCTGGTTTACTCCGCTATGCTCGCGCCGCTGGATGGTTTTGAGCTTGCGATCCGCGCATTTCAGTCTGATGGCGGCAAGGGTTTGAATGTCACGGTGCCATTCAAGCAGGATGCCTGGCGGCTGGCTACGCGCCGGACGCAGCGCGCCGAACTGGCACAGGCAGTGAATACGCTTAAATTCGATGGGGCAGAAGTGCTGGGCGACAATACCGATGGGGCAGGACTGGTGCGGGATGTTTTGTCCAACTTGGGCTTTGTTATCCGGGGCAAGCGGATTCTGTTGATGGGCGCAGGTGGCGCTGCACGTGGGGTGATCCTGCCTTTGCTTGGCGAGTCGCCGTCCTTGTTGGCGATAGCCAACCGCACTCCCGCCAGGGCGCACGAACTGGCTCAGCAGTTTGCCGAGCATGGCGATATTTCTTCCGGTGATTATGCCAGCCTGGCAGGCTGCCATTTCGACCTGGTCATCAATGCGACTTCCAGCAGTCTTTCCAATAAATTGCCCCCCTTGCCGGAGGGCGTCTTTTCAACTGGCTGCCTGGCCTATGACATGATGTATGGCAAGGGCTTGACGCCATTCCTGCAATTTGCGCAGACCAACGGTGCAGCTCGACTTGCGGACGGACTGGGGATGCTGGTGGAGCAGGCGGCCGAGTCGTTTTTTCTATGGCGCGGCGTTCGGCCCGATACCTTGCCGGTCATGGCCATGCTGAAAAATTCATGAAATTCCTGTGGCGCTGGCTATGGCGTGCAAGCCTGGCTTTTCTGGCCATCATCCTGCTTTACCAAGGATGGATTTTTGCCCATATCTGGTGGTGGGTGGACCACAACCCTTCTTCCAGCGCCTTCATGGAAACGCGCCTGGCCGAAATGCAGGACAAAAATCCGGATGCTGAACTCAGGCACAAATGGGTGCCATACAAGCAGATTTCGATGAATCTCAAGCGCGCCCTGATTGCTTCGGAAGACGCCAAATTCGTCGATCACGAAGGGTTTGACTGGGATGGCATCCAGAAGGCTTATGAAAAGAACCTGAAGAAGGGGCGAATTGTGGCAGGCGGTTCCACCATTAGCCAGCAGTTGGCAAAAAACCTGTTTTTGTCGTCCCGCAAGGCTTTCTGGCGCAAGGGTGAAGAGGCGCTGATTACCTTGATGCTTGAACAGATGATGTCAAAGCGGCGGATTTTCGAGATTTACATGAATGTGATCGAGTGGGGGAATGGGGTGTTTGGCGCCGAAGCGGCATCGCGCTATTACTACAAGACCGGCGCCGTCAATCTCAGTGCTGAACAGGCGGCCAAGCTCGCCGCCATGGTGCCCAATCCACGTTACTATGACAAATACAGGAACGCAAAAGGGTTGGCCAGGAAAACATCCATCATCCTTACGCGGATGCCCGCTTCTGAAGTCCCATAGGCCTCCAGCCCCCTATTTTTTTTGCGTCAGCAGCCCGTTGATGGCGGCCAGATCCTGTTCGGCCAGCGAGCCTGTTGCTGCCTTGAGCCTGAGTCGGCTGGTCAGATAGGCATAGCGCGCCTTGTAAAGGTCGCGCCGGGCGCTGAACAGCTGTTGTTGCGCATTCAGCACATCCACGTTGGTTCGCACCCCAACTTCTTGTCCGAGCTGCGTGGAGTCGAGTGAACTCTGGCTGGAAATGAGCGCCTGTTCCAGTGCTTTGACCTGTGCAATGCCACTGGTCACACCCAGATAGGCTTCGCGGGTGGTGAGGGCGGATAGCCGGACGCTGGCTTCCAGTTCCTGGCGCGATTTTTCCTGATTGGCCAACGCCTCCCTGATCTGCGAACTGGTTGCGCCGCCCTGGAAAAGCGGCAAGTTGAGTTGAACGCCGATGGCGCTGGTTTTGGTCTCATTGGCGACATAAGTTCCAATAGGCCCGAGGGCGCCACCGCTTTGCGAGTTGTCGCTGTAGCTGGCGACGATGTCAACGGTGGGGTGGTGGCCCGCCTTGACGCGTTCCAGTTCATGTTGTGCGATAGCTACCGATGCCTGCTTGAGCTGGTTGGCCAGGTTATTCTGTTCTGCCGTTTCCACCCATTGGTTCATGTCCGCCGGTTCTGGTTGTTGTAGAGGGAGTTCGTGCAATAGCGAAGAAAGTTCGTCAGGACGCTTCCCTATGATTTTTTCCAGTGCGCGCAACCTGACCTCAAGCTCATTGAGCGCCACAATTTCTGTGGCTACCGCCAGATCGTGACGCGCTTGAGCCTCATGCGTGTCGGTAATGGTGGCTGTCCCTACATCAAAATTGGCCTTCGCCTGTTCCAGTTGCTGCTGGATGGCCTTTTTCTGGGACTGGGCCAGGGATAGATTGTCCTGAGCAAGCAGTGCATCAAAATAGGCTTGGGCGACATTCAGAATCAGGTCCTGCTGTGCGGCAGAAAATTGCGTTTCCGCCATTGCCGCCTGGCGTTTTCCCGACTCGTACATGGCCCAGTTCTGGCGACGATAAAGAGGCTGGGAAAGTGAGAGGGTGTAGCCGTTGGAATTGAACTCCTGGCTAACTTTGTCGTTGGGTGGAGGAATTTGGTAGCTGAAGTCACGCGTATTCCACGCTGAACTCGCACTCAGGTTGACCGAGGGCAACAACAAAGCCTGACCCTGCGGCAGTTTCTCCAAGCCTGCCTGCCTGGCTGCACGGGCTGAAGCGATAGTGGCATCTCCGGCCAACGCATCGCGGTAAATGTCGAGCAGGTCGGCGGCATGCGCTACCGGTGCTTGAAGGGCGTTAAGCGCAATGAAAAGTAATGGGGTGTATTTCAACCTGCTAATGCCTCGTAATGCAGACTTCAAAATCTGAATCGTTTTGGTTGTTGGGCGTTTTTCAAGGGAGGGGTGCAGGTCTCGAACAGGTTGACGGTTCTGCATGCTCCATCATTCAGGCGAGTAATGATTTTGGCCTCCATGACTGGCGCATCGCCAATGACAGCAAACAGACGGCCTCCCTTGTTCAGGCTTTCGAAAAAACAATCCGGCAATACCGGCACTGACCCGGTCAGTACGATGGCATCATAGGGCCCGTGTTTTCCCCAACCCTGGGCGGCATCGCCTTCTTCAAGCGTGACATTGTGGATACCGTGGGCGTGCAGTTTTTCTCCGGCGCTCGCCTTGAGTTGAGGGTTAATCTCGACACTGTAAACGTGATGCGCTTCAGCCGCCAGGAGTGCAGTCAGATAACCACTCCCAGTCCCGATTTCGAGTACCTTGTCGGTTTTTTCGAGGGTGAGTTCCTGAATGATGCGGGCTTCCATCTTGGGCGTCAGCATGACTTCCCCGTGCCCAAGCGGAATTTCCATGTCTACAAATGCCTGATTGCGGTAGGCGAAGGGGACGTAATCCTCACGGCGCATGTCCATCAGCATGTCCAGAATGCGCTGATTCAGCACATTCCAGGTGCGGATTTGCTGTTCCACCATGTGGAAGCGGGCTTGTTCGAAATCCATCACTGCTCCAGTTTTGTTACGCGGGGTTTCTTGCAATTATTCCACAAATCCAGTAGCTTCACACCATTAGACTCTACTTAAATAGTCTCTACAGCTAGGGGTCCTGGCGTGGTGTGCCGGGTGAGATAAACCCTTTGAACCTGACGCGGATAATGCCGCCGCAGGGAAGCGTTGCTAAGCACAATGCTCCTTGCGTTTCTTGAGGAGTTTTCTGTAATGAATGCCAACCCAGAATTTCTGAGCCAGACTGCACATGTGGATGAAGCCGCCGTGCAGCCATTGCCCAATTCGCGCAAGATCTATGTGCAGGGCTCTCGCCCCGATATCCGCGTCCCGATGCGGGAAATCAGCCAGGCTGATACGCCTGCCAGTCTTGGCGCGGAAAAAAATCCGCCGATTTTTGTCTATGACACATCTGGTCCTTATACCGATCCAACGGTAAAGATTGATATTCGCGCTGGTCTGGCTTCGGTGCGTGGGGCTTGGATCGAAGAACGCGGCGATACTGAGCCGCTGAGTGGCCTGACCTCCGAATTTGGCCGCCAGCGCCTGGATGATCCGGAATTGGCCGAGATGCGCTTCAATCTGCAGCGCCAGCCGCGACAGGCAAAATCCGGCCGGAACGTGACCCAGATGCACTATGCACGTCAGGGTATCATCACGCCGGAAATGGAATATATCGCGATTCGGGAAAATCAGCGTCGCGACAATCTGCCGGAAATTTTTACCCGACAGCATCCGGGCGATAGTTTTGGTGCTGCGATTCCGCCTGTCATCACTCCCGAATTCGTGCGTGACGAGGTGGCGTGCGGCCGCGCCATCATTCCGGCGAACATCAATCATCCCGAACTGGAACCGCAGATCATCGGGCGCAATTTTCTGGTCAAGATCAACGGTAACATCGGCAATTCCGCGCTCGCTTCATCCATCCATGACGAAGTGGCGAAAATGACCTGGGGCATCCGCTGGGGCGCGGATACCATCATGGATCTTTCCACCGGCAAGAACATCCACGAAACCCGCGAATGGATCATCCGCAATAGCCCGGTGCCGATCGGTACTGTGCCAATTTACCAGGCGCTGGAAAAAGTGAACGGCAAGGCCGAAGACCTTACCTGGGAAATTTTCCGCGACACCCTGATCGAACAGGCGGAGCAGGGCGTGGACTACTTCACCATCCATTCTGGCGTGTTATTGCGTTATGTGCCGCTCACGGCTAACCGTCTGACCGGGATCGTCTCGCGCGGTGGTTCCATCATGGCCAAGTGGTGTTTGGCGCACCACAAGGAAAATTTCCTTTATACCCATTTCGAGGACATCTGCGAGATCATGAAGGCCTATGATGTGTCCTTCAGCCTGGGCGATGGCCTGCGCCCCGGCTCAATCTATGATGCCAACGATGCGGCCCAGTTTGGCGAGTTGGAAACGCTGGGCGAGTTGACTCAGATTGCATGGAAGCACGATGTGCAGACCATGATAGAAGGCCCTGGTCACGTGCCCATGCACATGATCAAGGTCAATATGGACAAGCAACTTGAATGTTGCGGTGAGGCGCCGTTTTACACCCTTGGACCGCTTACTACCGACATCGCCCCCGGTTATGACCACATCACTTCCGGTATCGGCGCGGCCATGATCGGCTGGTACGGCTGTGCCATGTTGTGCTACGTCACACCCAAGGAGCATTTGGGTCTTCCCGACAAGAACGATGTCAAAGACGGCATCATTACCTATAAAATCGCTGCCCACGCCGCCGATCTGGCCAAGGGCCACCCCGGTGCGCAAATCCGAGACAATGCGTTGTCCAAAGCCAGATTCGAATTTCGCTGGGAAGATCAGTTCAACCTCGGTCTAGACCCGGATCGGGCACGCTCGTTCCACGATGAAACCTTGCCCAAGGATTCCTCCAAAGTGGCGCATTTCTGTTCCATGTGCGGGCCGCACTTCTGCTCCATGAAAATTACTCAGGATGTACGCGAGTATGCTGAAAAGGGAATGCAGGAAAAGTCGGTGGAGTTCGTTGCCAAAGGCAGCCAGATTTACCAGCAAAGCTGATTGAGATACTAGTTGGACATTATTCTGTTATGCAAGGCGCTCATACTAGGCGTGGTTGAGGGGCTGACCGAGTTTCTGCCAATTTCCAGCACTGGGCACCTGATTATTATCGGTGAATTGCTTGGTTACACGGATGCCAGCAGCAAGGTATTCAAGATTGTCATCCAGTTTGGTGCAATTCTGGCGGTTTGCTGGGACTATCGGCAGCGTTTGGGTAGCATGCTGGTTGGTCTGCGTAGCGCGCCTTCGGAGCGTAATTTTGCCACCTTGCTAGTAATCGGCTTTCTGCCGGCGGCGGTACTGGGATTCCTTTTTCATTCTGCCATCAAGACGTTGTTATTCAACCCGATTACAGTTGCCAGCGCACTAATCGTGGGTGGATTCATTATTCTCTATCTGGAAAAACGGGCTCACCATCCGCGCATCAACTCGGTCAATGAGATGCACTGGAGTGACGCGCTCAAGGTAGGGTTTGCACAGGCGCTGGCGATGATACCAGGCACCTCGCGCTCAGGAGCGACCATCATGGGCGGGTTGGTGTTTGGGCTTTCACGCAAGGCGGCGGCTGAGTTTTCCTTCTTCCTTGCCATTCCAACCATGTTTGCTGCCACAGCCTACGATCTCTACAAGAACTGGAGCATACTCAGGATGGATGATCTGCCGGTATTTGCTATTGGTTTTGTGGCGGCTTTTTTCTCAGCCATGTGGGCAGTGAAGCGCTTCATCAGTTTCGTCTCCAACCATACCTTTGTGATATTTGCGTGGTACCGAATCGTGCTCGGACTGGTTGTTTTGATGACTGCCTATTTTGGCTTGGTGAACTGGTCTGTAGTGTAGTTTTCTCGAACCCCACCCCCTTTCAGGGGTGGGATGCCGGGATCAGTGCAAATTGCCTTTGACAAACCCAGCGATGTAACCCAGCAATTCTTCTTCCTGGTAGGGCTTGCCCAGATAGACATTGACACCAAGTTCCTTAGCGTAGTTGCGGTGTTTTTCAGCCGTTCGCGAGGTGATCATGATGATGGGGATATTTGCCGTTTTTGCAGTGGCGCGAATATTCTTGGTTAATTCGAAACCGTCCATGCGGGGCATTTCGATGTCGACCAGCATGACCTGCGGCGTCATTTCTTCCAGCATCTGAAGCGCGTCCACGCCATCTTTTGCGGTCACTACCTCATAACCTTCCCGAACCAGGAGTTTGCTCGTAATTTTTCTTACCGTCAGCGAATCGTCAACAATCATGATAATGGGTGTCGAAACTGGTTGGCTAACTGCTGCCGGTGTGGCTTGCCGCTGAGAATGAATAGCGGTTACGCCGTACCGCTGGCCCAGTTGAACCGGATTCAGAATCAGTACCACCTGCCCATTTCCGAGTACGGTCGCGCCCGAAATTCCGGGAACACGAGCAAGTTGCGGCCCAATGTTTTTAACCACGACTTCTCGGTTTCCCATCAGTTCATCTACATGAATGGCAACCCTCTGCGGTCCACTGTGAAGCAGGATCAGCATGGTGTAACGCTGTGCTACAGGCATGGTTTCCTCATCCCCGATGAGTCGGGGGAGGTAGTAAAGCGGGTAGATTTTTCCTTGCCAGCTAACCTGCTGGGCTTCATAGACGCTGGCAAGCGCGTCTGCCTTCAGTTCCTGAACCTGATCTACCATGGTAGATGGCAGCGCATAGACATGGCTGCCAGATCGAACCATGATGGTCTGTGTTACTGCCAGCGTTAGTGGGAGATAAATGCTGAATTGCGTGCCCTTGCCCGGCTCTGCTGTTACCTCGACACGGCCACCAAGGCTCGTGATTTCATTTCTGACCACATCCATCCCGATGCCTCGTCCAGAGACTTGGGTGACTTGTGATGCAGTTGAAAAACCGGGAGCAAAAATCAGTTCGGTGAGTTGGCCTGCAGTCACTTCAGTGTCGGGCTGGATCAGCCCCAAGTCTATTGCCTTGGCCCGAACTCGGTCCAGATCGATGCCGCGCCCGTCATCGTTGAGTGAAAGCTGTATTTCGTTGCCTTCCTGGCGTGCCTGAAGTGTAATCGTGCCGATCTCCTCCTTGCCCGCAGCCAGACGGCTTTCCTTGTCTTCCAAGCCATGGTCAATTGCATTTCGAAGTAAATGTTCGAAAGGTGCGGTCATTTTTTCCAGTACGCTTCGATCCAACTCGACTTGGTCCCCATGAATATCGAGCGTAGCTCGTTTACCCAGTTCTTTCGAGGTTTGACGAACGATGCGGTACAGTCGTTCCGATATGCTGGAGAGCGGAATCATGCGTGCGCGCAACAGTTCCTGCTGCAACTCTTTCGTCATGCGAGACTGTGCCAACAAGGCGGCGTCTGTTTCGTCCAGATTTTTCAGCAAGTTGTGCTGCACACTGGCAACGTCGTTGACAGATTCCGCCATCATGCGGGTTACTTCCTGCAAACGGGTAAAGCGATCGAATTCCAGTGGGTCGAAGGAGTTATGTGTTTCTGCAGCCAATGATTGGCGGGATTGCATCTGGCTTTCCGCCTGGATTTCAATCTCTCGCAACTGACCGCGCAGGCGGTTGATGCTTTCCGTGAGTTCCAGCAGGGAGCGTTTGAAACCCTGCATTTCTCCTTCTATTCGAGAACGGGCAATACTGACTTCGCCTGCTTCACTGACCAGTCGATCCACGACATCGGCGCGTATGCGAAGCATGGCGCGGGCAGTAACTTCCGGTTCGGCCACTGCCGCCACGGCAGCAACTGTTGCCGCGATCGGTGATGGGACAGTTTCAATTTGTAGTGGTATCTGCTCTGTGCCAGTTTGGAGATGCTCCAGCACGTCTGCCATGCGATCAAATTCAGCGTCAAGCAAGTCGAACAGGTTTGCTGGAATATTCCCACTTTCAGTGGCCGAAATGACCTGGGTTTCCATGTTGTGGGTCAGTTCGCCAAGGCGCATGGCACCTGCCATCCGTGCGCTACCCTTGATAGTGTGCAGGGCGCGCTGAAGGTTTGCGCATGACGGTGCGTCATCAAGATTCGTGCGCCATGCGCGCAACTGACTGCCCACCAGCGGGAACAAGTCTTGTGCTTCTTCCAGGAAAATCGGCAATAGCTCCTGGTCGATATCGTCCCGAATGGCGCGTCTTTCGCGCTCGTGTTCGGAGTGAGGTGCTAGTGGCGCAGCAGGTTCGGCAGCTTGTTCATCAACATGTTCAGGTGTTGCGACAGGCAACGGTGTTGGGGCTGCACGAGTATCCTGCGCCTCCTTCAGCATGGCCTGCAATGTGTTTACCAGGGCTCCGGCCGAGTCTGGCATGCACATTTCAGTAATCGACCCGACCATTCCAGCCAGTGAGCTGATTGCGTCATCCATTACTTTACGCAGCTTGTCGTTTACCTGTTGAGGGTTCTCAAGTAAGTCGAGCAACCAGGCTTCCAGCGGGAATGCCAATTCGGCCACTTCGCTGAAGCCAACCGTCCTTGCAATGCCACAGAGTGTGTGGGCTGCTCGCATGAAATCATCCTGAACCGGTTCTTTTGGGTTCAGGTTCAATTTGTTCATGTGTTGTTTCAGCGTTTCAACATGCTGGTTTGCCTCGCCAAGGAAGATTTTATAGAGCTCTGAAGACAGGACGAGGTCACCTATCCGAACTTCCGCAGCGGGTGCTTCTTCAGGAATTATGACTTCTTCTTCAGGAAGTATTTCAGGAAGATCGGTTATGGTTTCGGCAATTTCGGACGCCAAAACTTCGGCTGTTTCAAGTGGTTCCTCTACCTGTATCTCCCCCGTTAGCTCTTCCGCTTGCTGCACGGTCTCGGCTACGATGAAATCGGCGTTGAGAGCTTGTTCTTCGGTTGTGATAATCGCGTCTGCCAGTTCAGTCAGGAACACCTGTTCCTGAGCTGGCTCAATTTCGATTTCATATGATTCTTCGGGAAGGATAGGCAGTTGTTCCTGCGTCGCGGCCTCGATGTCTGAGGGAGTTTCCTCTGCCAACACTATTTCTGGCTGAGTTTCTTTGTTGACCGGTTCCTCTGCAATGGCGCCCATTTCGGCATTGACGTTGTCGATTTCCGGAGGCTCTTCGGACGTAGCATCAAATGTGCTGATGAATGATTCTTCAATTAGCAGTGGCGTTTCTGCAGTCTGCGACTCAATAGCTGGTGCGGGAAGTTCTGGTTCGATCAAATTCACTTGATCTGGCATTGTCTCCGCCTGCGTAACAGCTACTTCTTCCCCTTTTGATGCTGGTTCGGCTTGAGGGGCACCTGTTCGTAATCTTTCTGCGTCAGACAGCAGTTTTGCCGCATCAACGTGAACCGACCCACGTTCTTTCAGTCCTTCGACCCATCCTACAAAGTCCAGGTGGGCATGAGAAATGACATCCAGCAATTCGGGCGTGGCATTTTTTTCATCCTGAAGCCACTTGTTCATGACTTGCTCGATACCCCAGGCTACTTCTCCCAGATCCCACAGGCCGACCATGCGGCCACTACCCTTGAGGGTATGGAAGCTGCGACGCAGGGAGATCAGTGCCTCTTTGTCATTTGGGGTCGCTTGCGCAATGCCAAGATTTTCGCTGATCGAGCCCAGCACTTCGCCGGCCTCTTCCAGGAAGATTTCCAGCATCTCGGCATCAATGGTTTCGTCTTCTTCCTGGGCCAGTTTTGCGCTGGCCTCAGAGGGCGCTTCCATCGCGACTTTTGGTGCGCAAATCTGATCAACCAGCACGGCAAGTTCGGTCGATGGCGTTCCCGCCTCTGCCAGTTTTTTTGCCTGGATCGTTTGGATTTTGAGCGCCTCATCTGCGATAAGGTCGGCATCCTGTTGCAAACTGGACACTTGTTTTTCAAAATCCAGCTTTGCTCCGCTGTCGGCGGGGGATTGCTGCCATGCTCTCAGTAATGCCAAGGTTTTTTCTTTTTGGGCGCCAAGTCCGGATTCAATGCTGCTTAAATCAGGTTCGTCGTGCTCGGTATGACCTTGAGGCTGGTTTTCCTGTGCGTCTGTCGAAGGTGCTTTATACGATGGGTTCAGGGGGTTCAGGTGCGCCAGCGCGGAAATGATTATCTTGTTGGCATCGGTGGAATCGCGCTGAATAGCCTCTACGTAGAAGCCCAGGCTGCTCAGGCCTTCAGCTGCCAATTCCATTTTGGCTTGATCTGCCTGGTAATCGGGCTGGCAAAATCCGTCAACAAGGCGCTCGCATTCATCGAGCAATGCTACCGCTGGCTCCATGTCCAGAATTTTCAGCGCGCCATAGATTTGCTTGAGGTAGGGCTTGAGGCCAGGTAACGCTTCCCTTTGGGTTGGGTCGCGGAAGAACGTGTCAAGCGTTTGCTCGATATATTGCAGGTTGGACAGGATTTCCTGACCGACCTGAGCGAGCAAGAGTTTTTCCTGAGCCTTGCGAGAAATGACATCCAGCAATTCGATTTCTGGCACTTCCAGTTCATTCAGCGTGCCTTGCAGGCAGGCTTGCAGACGTTTGCAGACAACATCAGCCTGACGCGTGAACTCATCTGTTACGCCTTGGTACCTTTCCAAGGAGTTTTCTGCCAGTAGCAGCGCCGTCGCCATTTCCATGGCGATGCTTTCGTTCATGTCTCCGGGATTAGCGGCAAGTCCTGCTGCAGCGTAGCCGATTTGCCCAAGAAGCTGGTTAAGGGGAGCATTTTCCAGTGCGGCGGCTCTATCGACCAGGCGTTTTAACTGGTTATGGAGTGTTTTCAAACCATCCTGATTGCCTGCGGTATATTTTAGCCACGCCTCCTTGGCTGGCAGGATCAGTTCCCGCAATTCCCGCAGAATGGGTTGACGTCTTGCCTCATCTTCTTCGTTTTGTTGTTCCGTAAGGATTGAGCCTGGCAGGTAGCTGTCCAGCTCGAATTGTTCCTGAATGGCTCGAACGCGATCCGCAACAGGAGAGCTGCGTGCAACAAAATACAGCGTGTCGCGCAATAATCTTTCAGCGACCTTGGGCGAGCCTTCCACGAGTCGACGTATCTGCTGGTCGATCCCTCCGCATAATAATTTGATTTGGGGGGCAGATTCGAGACCTTTGTTCGCCAGTGATTCAATCAGGCCAACTGCGGTCCACCAGAATGTTTTTTGTGCGGGGGAAGGCTGGGTTTGCTCGATAGCCTCGAGTGCATCATGCATGAGGTGGAGTGAGGCGTTATCCGACTGGTTTTTCAGGTAGCCCAGCAAGCCGCGCTGATATTTTGCTCGCGCCGACTTAAGATAAACCGGCAGTTCCTGTTCCTGGACCGTACGAGTTTCAAGGTTTTTTGGCGCGCGAATTGAAATGTCAGGAAAAAAGAGTTCGCTTTCGCTGACTTTCTCTATTCCGCGTGCACGTTGGAGTGCTTCGTATTGCGGGTAAAGGCGAACCGGTTGATCCGGCTTGCCATTCAGCAAGTTTTCAAGGTAATGGGAAAGCGTCGAAAGCGCATCGCCAACGATTTCCAGATTAGCCCCCGAAATGGCAATTTCGCGTTTTTCCAGAGCTGAAACCATTTTCTCAATGGCTTCCCCGAATTTGGCTACGCCATCAAGGCCAACCATTTGTATTGCACCGGTGACTTGGTGCAGGTGAGTTTGGGCCTGACGCAGAGGCGTGCTGTCCGATGCATCTTCACTAAATTGCGCTAATTTTTCCTGTGCCTGGCGAAGCGCCTGATCAATCTCGCCCTTCACCCAGGTTAGCGGACCGGTGTCGAATTCGATACTCATGGTTTATGGGCTGCTTTAGGAAAGTTTGAAACCGGCGACTGATCCACGCAGATCGGTTGCCAGGGTTGTCAGTTCACCAATTGAAATGGCGGTTCTCTTGGTGCCTTCCGTAGTCTGGATGGTAATGTTCTGAATGTCCTGCATGTTTTTTGCCACCACGCCCGCAGCATGCGCCTGATCCTGGGTTGCCCTGGAAATGGATTCGATCAGATCAGCCAGGTTGCTTGAAACCAAGCCGATTTCAACGAGAGACTGGCCTGCAGCATCTGATAGTCTGGCGCCTTCAACCACACCCTGGGTACTGATTTCCATGGCGGAAACGGCATCCTGAGTATCAGTCTGAATGGATTTGACAATGGCGGAAATTTGTTTGGTCGCTTCTGCGGAGCGCTCTGCAAGCCGTTGAACCTCCTCCGCAACAACCGTGAATCCGCGCCCTGCCTCACCTGCTGACGCGGCCTGAATTGCCGCGTTCAAAGCTAGAATATTGGTCTGTTCGGTAATGTCGGAGATCAGGTCAACGATTTCACTAATTTCCTGGGAGCTTTCACCCAGCCGTTTGATACGTTTAGAGGTGTCTTGAATTTGTTCGCGAATTTCGTTCATGCCGGTAATGGAGTTACGCACTGCCGTGGCGCCTTTTTCTGCAGCATCCAGGGACTGTTGAGCGACTCGGGCGGATTCTTCGGCATTGGCGGACACAGCATTAATGGAGTCAGCCATTTGAAGCACTTGCGCGGAAGTGTCCTCGATTTCTTGAGATTGCTTTTCAGCGGCGTCCAGCAGGCCGTTGGAAATGCTTTGAGCTTGCTGGGAGGCCTTGGTGACCTGCTCACTGGTCTTGTTGATTTCTGTTACCAAGCCACGCAATTCGTCGATTGTGAAGTTGATGGAGTCTGCGATGGCGCCGGTAATGTCTTCCGTGACCTTGGCACGGACGGTGAGGTCACCTTCTGCCAGATCGCCCATTTCGTTAAGTAGTCGTAAAATCGCTTCCTGGTTGGCCTTGTTTTCCCGCTCACTCGCGATGGCGCGTTTTTTTGCATCGTTGACGTTGATCATGCCCAACATCACCAGCGCACCCAAAGCAAGCATGCCATATACAAACGCCAGCAATAGTCGACCGGCCCCCCCCGCTTCTCGTTCATAACTACTGACCAGTTTGCGCGTGTCATCCAACAATTCGTCTGAACCAACGAAAATTGACTTGCCTGCCTGCTTCGAGTTCACCAGATACGTCATGTTTTGAAGGATGTTGTTTGAGTGTTCTGCAAATTCTTTGTAAGCTTCGCTCAGGTCCTCCAGCTTGTCCTTGGCATCGCCGCTACGAACGGCCGCCAGGCGTAGTTCTTCACTGCCATGCATCAGGCCGTCCAGTATTTCGCGAAAAGTATTGGCATCTTTTCCTAACAGGAACGCGACTTCTGGATCGATTACGTCGGATGACAGGAGTGTGTTGGCATTTTTTGCCAGACGTTGGGTCAGCATGACCAGTTGAGATGCTAGAGATACTTCGCGAAGTGGCGCCCCCGCCTGCGTCAGGAGACCGGCTACTTGTTCAGAGAGTTCGAGCAACTGGATGTTGTTGGTGTTGATTGCCGCCACGCTTCGGTTTAGCTCAATCAGTTTCTTTTCCTGTTGCACAATCTGGTAAATGGCTTTTTCGGATGGATTCCACTTTTTATCGATTTCACCTAGCAGCGGTTGGATAGAAGATGGGGATGCAGGTAGCCCTCCACCGCCGTTGATCAGTTTTTTTAGTTCTGAGTCGAATCGTTTTTCACTTTCATTCAGTTGGCTGAAAGCTTTCGCGTTACCTAGCGCTGCTTGCTGTGCGCTTTTTGCGATTCGCTGTGAGAGCATCTGCATTTCGGTGGAGATGGCCACATATGTCGCGTTGTTCCCCACCTGTACCGTGTTGTATATCAGTGTGGCGACGGCCAGTGCCAAAAACAGCGCCATGGTTCCCACTGTGTAGAGGTATTGTCGCTCGATTGGCAGATGGCCAATGAAAGGAACCGCACCAGGTTCCTTGCTGGACATGTTGCGCAAGCCCTGCAGAATCATGGTGGTATGCATGGGAGCGTCTTTATTCCCGCCCTTGTTTTTTCCGGATTTTTTCCAGAACATCAGGTTTTCAGCTTTGAAAGCCATTGCTTGATTACTCCATCCAGAGATGTATGAATTATTGCCCTGCTTGCAGGAAGTCCTGGTTATTAACCAGTTCCAGCATGCTCAATTCTTGCCAGCGTGTGCCATCTTTATCGGTATATTCCGCACTCACCCACGGCGGGGCGGTGCTGGAGATGGCTGTTGAAGTGAGATCTTCCTCATGTTTCAAACCCAGCAAACGGGTTACCAGCAAGGCAGCATTGACCTTGAACTTGGCGTGCGCCAAAACCAGTCGCCGGTCCGGTCCGGTAGCCACAGGCTCTTTGCCACAGAATAGGGAGAAGTCGGCTACGCTGTAAAGGTTTCCCCTTACATTGGCTACGCCGGTGAACCAGGGTTGAGAGAGCGGAACGTGAGCCATTGTCGGCGGGGGGACGACTTCAGCAACATCGGCAAGGTCAACCAGCCAGAATAGTTGCCCTACCTGCAGGCCAAGCTTGGATGAGGGAGGCGCGCCTTCTCTCTCGGTAACAGCCTTAAGCTTGTCGAGTACCCCCTGCTGGAATTCGCGCAGGCTGATTTTCTTGCGTGCCATGATGAACTTTTCCGTTACTCAGCCGAGAGCCGAGATTTTCCTGAGTAGTTCAGCCTGGTCGACTGGTTTTGTCACATAATCTTTGGCCCCCTGTCGAGTAGCCCAGACCTTGTCTGTTTCCTGTCCCTTGGTCGTACACATGATGACAGGAATGTGCTTGGTCGCCTCGTCCTTCGAGATGGCGCGAGTAGCCTGAAATCCGTTCAGGCCAGGCATGACGACATCCATGATGATCAGATCCGGCATTTCCTGTTTTGCTTTCGCTATGCCTTCCTCGCCATTTTCAGCGAGTACGATTTGGTAGCCTTCCTTGACAAGTAAGCCGTTCAGAAAGTGGCGTTCGGTTGGGGAGTCATCTACCAGCAGAATTTTTTTGATTGCCATGATTATGTAAGCCCTAATTTGAGTGACGCAAATCCTATGCCGCGCCGCTTGCGGTATATTTTTTGACGGCCTCAAGAAGGCTGTCCTTGGTAAACGGTTTGGTTAAATATTCATCCGAGCCAACCATGCGGCCGCGGGCCCGATCGAAAAGCCCGTCTTTACTGGATAGCATGATGACAGGCGTGTGCTTGAAGCGAGGATTTTTCTTTATCAGCATGGTGGTCTGATAGCCATCCAGTCGAGGCATCATGATATCGACGAAGATGATATCCGGCTGATGATCTGTAATTTTTGCCATTGCGTCAAAACCATCCTCTGCCAGGATGACTTCGCAACTAGCTTTCAGCAAAAAAATCTCGGCGCTTCGGCGAATAGTGTTGCTATCGTCGATAACCATTACTTTTGTGCCAGCCAGACTGCTTGATTCGCTCACGTTTCCTCCCTCGGAATACGTCTGACCCCTTGCGGGAAAATCTGTTACTGCACGGGGTGCTAGTTCAGAATTCCCTTTAAGTAAGCCGCTTAAATTTGCATATCGTCATCATTGTATCGAAAAACCCAGTCAGGTAAAGCCCCGATTGGTAAATAAGCAATCCATGATAAGCGCGTTATGGATTGCCTGTGGTTCAGTGTGCGAGGGTCCTATGCTATGATGCCATGACATGAATTGATAACACGGGGGTGAACGGCCATGTTGCGCAAGTTGTTGCAAATGATTTCCCTGATATTCGCGGTTACCGCCTCGTCCTCTACTCTGGCGGGCGTCGTTTCTATTGGCTCCAGCGCGCTTGAGCCGTTTCTAAAGCAATGGGCCGCGAAGGTGAGCGGAGCAGAAATATCCAGCCCTGGTACCAGTTCGGCACCCAAAGCATTGATCAGCGGAAAGGCCAACGTGGCGGCAATGAACCGTGAAATGACTAATGATGAGAGCGAAGCTTTCATTCGGGCGCATGGGTATCATCCTACCGGCATTGCCGTAGCGATTGAGGCGGTGGCGGTTTATGTCCATCCATCCAATCCCGTCAAGGGGCTGGATGTCAGGCAGCTCGATGCGATATTCTCCGCCAGTCATGGGTGTGGGTGGGGAGGGAGTGTTGCAACATGGGGAGAGTTGGGCGTTGGCGCTCCGCTGGACAAGCAGGCCATCATGCCGCTCGGACATGACAAGAAGTCTGCGGTACGTGATTTTTTCAGTAAAACGGTAATCTGTCGTGATGATTTTAAGCCTGGTATTGAAGAGTTGAGCAATGACCAGTTGCTAGGCAAGTTGGAGGAGACCAAAAATGCCATCGGGTACAGCCGTTACCATTCGGGCAGCAAGCTCAGGGCTGTTCCCATCAAAAAAGGGGCTGGCGATTATGCAGAGTTGACCCAGGCCAACCTGTACAACAAGAGTTACAAGCTTCAGCATTTTCTTTTCCTGTACGTGGATAAGCCGCACGGAAAGCCTGTGTCACCTGAGGTTCTCGAGTTTTTGAAAGTCGGACTTTCCAGGGAAGGGCAGTCAGCAGTGGTAGACGCAGGCTATATTCCGCTCTCGGACGAACTCATTCAGCGACAGCTCAACAAGCTGAAGTAATTTACGCCAAGTTTTTCTATATCGCCCGCTTCAGCGGGCGAATCCTTATTCGGGTTGTTCCTTCAATGTCACACACACCACCCATCGTTCTGACCTTCGCTGCAAGTGATCCCAGCAGTGGCGCGGGGATGCAGGCTGATCTCCTTACCCTTGCAAGCATGGGATGTCATCCGGTTTCAGTGCTGACCGCCATCACGGTCCAGGATACGCTGGGGGTAGAGGACATTCAGTCGCTGGACGTTGATCTGGTCGTGGCGCAGGCGCGAGCGCTGCTAGAGGATATGCCGGTGGCGGTATTCAAGATTGGCATGTTGGGGAGCCTGGAAAACATTGCTGCCATTGCCGAGATTGTGGCCGACTACCCTGATGTACCATTGATTCTGGATCCTGTGCTGGCATCCGGTCGTGGCGATGAGCTGGCTTCGGATGAAATGCTTGGCGCCATGCTCGATTTGCTGATCCCCCAGACTACCTTGCTGACGCCTAACAGTCTGGAGGCTCGTCGGCTGGCTCAATTTGAGAGCGATGAAGAATTCAATCTGGGTGAATGTGCCCATCGCTTGATTGACGGGGGATGTGAGTACGTGCTGATAACCGGCACACATGAAAATACTCCCCAGGTCATCAATATACTTTATGGTCAGGGCGGGGTGCTGCGTTCAGATACCTGGCAGCGGTTGCCCGGCCACTATCACGGGTCTGGGTGCACGCTGGCTTCAGCCATAGCCGCTTCCGTTGCGCATGGGCTGGATATTGCCGAGGCTGTCAGGGAGGCGCAGGAGTATACCTGGCAGGCATTGTCCGCCGGCTTCAGGCCTGGAATGGGGCAATATATTCCTGACCGCCTGTTTTGGGCGCGCGAAGAGGATGAGCTTGAAGGCGATTAGCGGGCTCTACGCCATCACACCTGAGCAGCCTGATACCGAGTGCTTGCTGGCGCAGGTGAATGAGGTCCTGAAAGGTGGGGCGAGTGTCGTGCAGTATCGGAGCAAGAGTGATGATGTTGCGCTATTGCATGGGCAGGCCAGCGAACTGCTGGCATTGTGTCACCGTTTCAGCGTGCCTCTGATTGTAAATGACAACCTCCGACTTGCTGACCTGATCGGAGCGGATGGTGTGCATTTGGGGCGCAAAGACGCCTCATTGCGCGAGGCGCGCGTGGTGCTCGGAAGCAACAGGATAGTCGGCGTGTCCTGTTACGGCGATCTTGAGCTTGCGCGCCAGGCGGAACGTAATGGGGCCGATTATGTCGCATTCGGCAGTTGTTTTCCTTCCAGCACCAAACCTGACGCGACCCGGGCATCACTGGATATTCTGCATGCGGCGAGCCTTGCTTTACACATCCCGATTGTTGCCATTGGTGGTATTACGGTTGATAACGTGTCTTCCTTGCTGAATGCCGGGGTAGACGCTGTTGCGGTCATTTCGGCGCTGTTTGATGTTCCGGATCGAGCCTTGGCTGCATCGCAGTTTGTTCAATATTTCGCGCTTCCGGGTAAACCTGGACCAACTTTGCATTAGCCAACTTAGCATTAAGAAAGACGAACGATGACTTCACGAAACGAAACCCTTTTTGAACAATCCCGCCTGCGTATTCCCGGGGGGGTTAATTCCCCTGTTCGTGCATTCCGCTCGGTGGGTGGGACGCCTGTGTTTTTCAAGCGAGGTTTGGGTGCACGTTTATGGGATGAAGACGATCGGTCGTACATTGATTATGTCGGTTCCTGGGGGCCGGCAATTCTGGGGCATGCGCACCCTGATGTGGTCAAGGCTGTTCAGGATGCGGCGGCGCTGGGTTTGAGCTTCGGTGCGCCAACCGCACAGGAACTGGAAATTGCGGAGTTGCTCTGCAAGCTTGTCCCATCCATGGAGCAGGTGCGCCTTGTCAGTTCCGGCACCGAGGCGACCATGAGCGCCATTCGACTGGCGAGAGGGTTTACCGGGCGCAGTAAAATCATCAAGTTTGAAGGCTGTTATCACGGCCATGCCGACTTTCTTCTGGTCAAGGCCGGGTCGGGTGCATTGACTTTCGGTAATCCGAGTTCAGCTGGTGTGCCGCCCGAAGTCGCGGCGCAGACCGTGGTGCTGGACTATAACGATACAGCTGGTTTGAAACGGACGTTCGAGCAAATCGGTCATGAGATTGCTGCACTCATCGTCGAGCCTGTGGCAGGGAATATGAACCTGATCTCACCCAAACCAGATTTTCTTCAAGCGATGCGGGATTTGTGCACGCAATACGGTGCGGTACTGATCTTTGATGAAGTCATGACCGGGTTCCGCGTTGGACTTCAATGCGCGCAAGGGCTGTTCGGTATCAAGCCAGACCTCACCACGCTAGGCAAGGTGATCGGCGGTGGTATGCCGGTGGGTGCTTTTGGTGGGCGGCGCGAGATCATGGAGAAGTTGGCGCCGCTCGGGCCGGTCTATCAAGCCGGAACATTGTCTGGCAACCCGGTTGCCGTGGCGGCTGGCCTGGCCACCTTGAAATTGCTGCAATTGCCTGGATTTTATGACGGACTGGCCAGCATGACCCGCAAGCTGACCGAAGGCTTGACGGAAGCAGCGAAAGCGGCGGGTTTCAACTTTTGCGCGCAGTCGGTTGGCGGCATGTTCGGCCTCTATTTTTCGGCGACGCCGCCCACTAGCTACGCGGAAACCATGCGGTGCGACAAGGATGCCTTTAACCGTTTCTTTCATGGCATGCTGGATGAAGGAATTTATCTTGCGCCTTCAGCGTTTGAGGCCGGTTTTGTGTCCGCAGCACATGGCGATGCCGAGATCGAGGCCACGCTGGAAGCGGCAAGACGTGTTTTTGCCAAAATGAAACAAGAATGAATTAAGTACGGGAGATCGCATGCGCCCAGCGCAATTGACGACGATACTGGATCGGGAATTTACCAGCGCAGCTGAGGGGCACCATACGCCAGCCATGTTGTGGGGGCCGCCTGGCGTAGGCAAGTCACAGATTATTGCCCAAGTGGCCGCGCGGCACGGCGCGCCGGTTGTCGATATCCGGCTTTCCCAGATGGAACCATCCGACTTGCGCGGCATTCCGTTTCGAATTGGAGATCACGTCGAGTGGGCAGTACCAGCCATGCTGCCGGATGCACAACGCCATGGCGCGACAGGCATACTGTTTCTGGATGAAATTACATCGGCGCCCCCGAGTGTTTCTGCTGCTGCTTACCAGTTGATTCTCGACCGCAAGCTGGGGAATTATCAGGTTCCCCCGGGCTGGGCTATTTTCGCTGCTGGCAACCGCCAAGGCGACAGGGGCGTGACCTATACCATGCCCGCACCGTTGGCCAACCGATTCTCTCATTTCGAGGTCGAGGTAAACCTGGATGACTGGGTGGCCTGGGCCTATCGCAATGGCATTGATGAACGTCTGATTGCGTTTCTGCGCTTCCGTCCTGAACTGCTGTTCGATTTTGACCCGGCGCACAATCCGGTTGCGTTCCCGTCACCCCGTTCCTGGGAATTTGCGCATCGTGCCTTACAGAAATTTGGTGATATGCCGGATCTTCTGCTTGGTTCCTTGCAAGCTTGCGTGGGGCCCGCCGCCGGTCTGGAACTACATGCCTTTGTAGACAATCTGGGGAAAATGCCGGATATCGATGCCATCCTGCGCGGTGAAGGCGGCGAAGCGCCGCATGAAGTCGACCTGCAATATGCGGTCGCTTCCGCGCTGGTGGGGCGGGCAATCCGTCATAAATCCAGCCCGGATGCGGCGATTGTTCATGGGCATATACTCGATTACGCCAGTCGTTTTCCCTTGAGGGAAATGGGCATTATGCTGGTTTCGGATATGCACCGCGCTATTGGCCAGCAACTGTTCAAGGTGCCGCAATTCTCGCAGTGGGCCAATGCGGTGGCCGACATCATGCTCTATGACCTGTAATGGGCGATCATTCCGTTGAAACCAAGCTGGCTGCCGCACGCACCCGGCTGATTCTGGATAAACCATTTCTCGGAGCGCTGGCTTTGCGCTTGCCGATGGTAGCGGCGAGTGAGAAATGGTGCCCGACCTCTGCGACCGACGCGCGCAAGTTTTACTATAACCCTGCCTATATCGCCGCATTGACGCTGGATGAAACCCAGTTTGTGCTGGCGCATGAAGCTCTTCATTGCGCCCTGTCCCATTTTGCCCGTCGACAGCATCGCGTCAAGCATCGCTGGGACGTGGCTTGCGATCATGCCATTAACCCCCTGCTGGTATCGGATGGGCTAAAGCCGCCGCCTGGTGTGTTGTTGCTGGATGCTTTTCAAGGCATGACGGCAGAAGAAATTTACCCCTGCATTGGAGACAATAATTCCGAGCAGACCATGGATCAGCATCTCTACGACAGTGATGAGTCCGAGGGGGGGCAGGGCGGAGAAAACGATCAGGAACCCCAGCAAAACGGCAAGAGCGGAAATCGGCCGAGTCAGCCGCAGAATGCTGGCGAGGGGGGCGGAAAAGATCAGCAAGATGACCAGAGGAAGGAAGGTGCAAGCCCGCCACGCCCTTTGAGCGCCAGCGAGCGCGAAGAGTTGGGGCGCCAGTGGCAACAGCGCATGGCCGCTGCCGCGCAACAGGCGATGGCGGCAGGCAAAATGAGTGGCGCCATGGCGCGTCTGGTCGATCACTTTCTACAGCCGCAGTTGCCGTGGCGCGCATTGCTGGCGCGTTATCTTGCCCAGGTTGCGCGAGATGATTACAGCTATATGCGGCCTTCCCGGCGCGAGGGAAACGTAATCTTCCCATCCATGCGCAGCGGTCAGATTGATCTGGTAGTGGCACTGGATACCAGTGGTTCAGTGGGTGGGCCGGAACTCAGCCAGTTTCTCTCCGAGGTGAATGCGCTCAAGGGGCAGCTTCGCGCCAAAGTTACATTGCTGGCCTGCGATACCAATCTGGTCGAGGGTGCGCCATGGGAGTTCGAGCCCTGGGAAGAACTGCGCTTGCCGGATCACATCAAGGGCGGCGGCGGAACCAGCTTTATACCGGTGTTCGACTGGATAGCCCACCAGGGAAGACAGCCCGATCTGTTGCTCTATTTTACCGATGCAGAGGGTGACTTCCCTCGGTATGAACCCTACTTCCCCACACTCTGGCTGGTGAAAGGCAAAGCGCCAGTGCCGTGGGGGCAACGAATTCAGCTGAATTAATATACCTATGGAACTCTCAAGCGAAGACGCCCTGCGTCTGAACGTCTTGCTGACGCACCAGATTCTGGCGGTGCGCATAGACGAAAGCGCCTTGACACTATTTGCGCTGACAGACCGGGGTGAGGCCCGCATTCCACTTCACCCGACCGGGCGGAAGGAGCAATACCTGAGGTTGGTGCGGGAACTGCTTTCCGGGCATGCACTGGGATCTCCGGGCGGCTATCCGCTTTTCATTATGCGCTGGACGCGCATGGGTCAAAATTCCGGCGATAACATCGACAAACTGTTGTTGCTTGGTGAAGATGAGGCAGTGGTGTCCGTCGCATACTCCCCGAAACTGACTGATGAACTGGCTCGCCGTGCCTGGTGGTGCGCGCAGACTGGCGATAATGCGCGGCGAATGCTGGAGCGAACCTGTGTCTGCCAAGGGAAAATGGGGCCAGTTCTGGCTGCTTATCTGGTCGAACATCTGCCATTCGAAACCAGTCCGCATGTGGTTATCGATACGGTTCGCATCGTTCTGCAACCCGGCCTGCTTGACGAGCAGTCCGTGCAAAAACTTTGGGGACGGGCCAAGGGGGACAATACCTACTATGTCGGGTTTCTCGAAATACTGCCGGACGCGCTGCCTATACACAGTGCAACAAGAATTGTGGATAGTCCCATTACAGCCAAACTCACCCCGCTGAGCGAGGCTGGAAACCCCTATACGCGGCAACTAACGCGCGTGTTGTCTGCGTCCGGGCAAGCCTTTCTGGCCGCTTGTGATGAAGTGTTGCGGCGACCCGCAGATCAGGATGTGGCGCGTGCACTGTTTCGCGCCATGGGGGCTTATTTTGGAATCTTGTGCCATGATGCGCAGCATGAGATTGGGCTGGAGGAAGCCGTGATGATGGCGGAGCAACGGCTTGCTGCGCCAGATCATGATCTGGTCGCCATTCTTAATGTAGCACCAGAATATTTCCCCCTGCTCCGAGCCTTACTGATACTTGCCGAGGTCGGAGAATTCAGCGTGGCCCCGATCCTGGTGCGCACTACGGCCATCGGCACGCTGATGCGCCGTAAGCTGGAACCGGTCAGTGAACCCGTAATGGGGCAGATTGCAGCGTTGCGGGTGAATGGCTAATTTTTCTTGGGCAGTTCGATGCGCGAAATGTAATCCGCTACTGCGTCAATGTCACTGGCGGAGTAATCCTTTACTGCCTTGACCATTTTCGGATTGGCGTTGCGACGGTTGCCGTCCCGTATCGCCACAACCTGGTGTACGAGGTAACGGTAGTGCTGGCCGGCAGTGGCTGGATAAAACTTCCCGGCATGGCCTTCGCCACGTTCACCGTGGCAAACCACGCAATCCTGCTCATAGAGCATTTTTCCACGCACCAGGTCGTTGCCAGGGCCTTTGTCGTTATTGCCTGGTAGCGGCAGGCTGTTGATGTAGGCAGCAATGTCGGCCACTTCCTGCGTGTCGACTACATGCTTGCCTGCGAACGGATACATTTTCTGGTTGTCGCGCCGTCCTTCGCGGATGTCGGACATCTGCTTGATCAATACCGAGGTGTGTTGCCCCGCCAGTTGCGGGTAGGTGCCATCCGGCCGACCGGAGGCATCGGGCTTATGACAACCTTGGCAGCCCTGATAAGCGATCTGGCCTCGTGCCGGGTCGCCTTTCATTTTCAATAATTGTGTTTCTTCGCTGGACTGTGCGTCCCAGACGTAATCCGAGGACTCGATACCGGCAGCTTTGGGCTGTATGGGTGGCGCTGCATGGGCGGAAGAGAGGGCGAACAGGCTCAAAGACAGGCTGATCAGAAATTTATTTTTCATCGCGCGCATTTCCTTGTTTCAGGCTATTTCAGGGTGACGACGTATTCGGAAACCGCTTTTATCTCTTGCTCGGTCATCCTCATCGCCAGGGATTGCATCACCAGGCCCTTGTCGTTGTCGCGGTCGCCGCTGGCGAAGCGTTTCAACTGCTGGTAGGTGTAGCTGGCATATTGCCCTGCCAGGTGCGGATAGGCGCTGGTGCCGCCTCCATCCGGTTGGTGACAACCGGCGCAGGCTGGCACGCCTTGATCAGGGTTCCCGTCAGCATAGAACTTTTTGCCGAAATCCAGCAACTCTGGATTGCCGGCTATGCCGGGCTTATTTTTCTGCGTTGAAAAATAGAGTGCCAGATTGGCCATATCATCAGGGCTCAGGCTGGCGACCATGCCAGACATGATGTCGTTTTTGCGCTTCCCGGATTTGAAGTCCTTGAGTTGTTTGAGCAGGTACTCTGGCTGCTTGCCAGCCAATTTGGGGAAATCGGGATTGGGCGGTGTGAGTCCGTTTCCATCCGCGCCATGACAGGCGACACATACCTGACTGGCAGTTGCTCCACCCTTTGCTGCGTCACCCACGACGGGCGGGGCAGCAAAGGCGGTGCAGGCGGAGGATATGGTCAGAATGGAGAGGGCAGATCTGAGCATGGAATATCCCGGTTAAAGTCAATACTGTTTAGTTTATCCATTTCCTGCCGCTATACACTCCATGTTACCAGTGGAGAAGATGACATGGCGAGAATCAAGAATGAATTGCCGGGCGGAGCGCGACTGGCGGATTACCTTACGGTGGGATACTTGGCAATG
>JAUYFQ010000041.1 GCA_030690895.1 Sulfuricellaceae bacterium | reverse complement strand
CAACGCCGCCGTGATTCGGTTCAACTCTGGCTTCCTCATTTCCCACTCCTGGATGTCTCGGCGCAACTGCGCCATGACAACCAGTATTGGCTATGCGTGGCTCACTACGTGAGCTACCAACACGATTTGCGAAAAGAGCCTAATTCATTGTATCTGTCTGAATATTTTGCGAGCTTTCGCCTTACGGCGAAATGCCTGTTTACCCCGTTTCGTGTATTTCGTGGTTCAAATACGGAATTTTGGATGATCCTTAAAAACTTAGTTGAACCACGAAACACACGAAACACACGAAAAAATTCATAAAGATACAAGATGACTGCGCATCACCTGATTGGTGAGTGGATATTCCTGTTCAACCAATTGTTTTATTTCGTGTGTTTCGTGGTCGAAATGCGGTTTTTAGGATGATTCAAGTCATTGAAGAAATCTGGTATTCCAGGCGCTGTAGCTCATCCGCCATATTATCGCTGGAAAGACAGACCAACCTGAACGGATACTCATCCTCGGCAATTGCTTCCGAAAACAGCAACTGCTTTTCCAATACATCCAGTGTCGCTTCCGATGCATCTGCACCGGACTGCTCTCGTGCCCTTACCCTCACGCGTAATTCAGCTTCATCGGCTTTGAGTTCAAGAATCCGGAAAGGGACGCCCAACTCATTTGCCAGCGCGTGAAAGGTATCCCGCTCTGCCCGTTTGAGGAACGCCGCATCGACAATGACCGGATAACCTGCCTGAATGATCGAACGCGCCAGGGTTTCGAGACGCTGGTACGCCATCCGGTGCGCTTCAGGCGTATAAATTCCCTGGTCAGTTGGTGAATGGCTACGCGCCCCTGGGCTTAATCCGAACAGTCTTTTTCGTTCGATATCCGAGCGGATGCGAATGGCGCCGGTACGCTCCAGCAATTGCTGCGAAAGCGTGGTTTTTCCAGAGCCAGAATAGCCGTAGGTGATCAGCAGCCATTTCGGGGAAGGCCGGGTGAAACGCTCGGCCAGCGCCAGATAATCGGTGAAGCTGGAATGTTCAAGCGGCGCTTGGCGGGCGCGAATGTGGGCGACCTTGGCGCGGACCATGGCGCGGTAAACCAGATACCAGGGCAGAATGGCGAGGCCATCATGGTCCCCGGTCTGTTCCAGCCAGGCATTGAGGAAACGGTGCGCCAGCTCCGGCCTGCCGTGGTCATGAAAATCCATCACGGTGAATGCCAGATCGCTGATGATGTCGATCCAGCGCAACTCGGGGCTGAATTCAATGCAATCGAAGAGTATTGGCTGATCATCCAGCCATGCCATGTTGCCCAGATGCAGGTCGCCATGGCATTCCCGGATGAAACCTGACTGGAGGCGCGATTCGAAATGATGGCGGTGAAGCGCGAAGGTGACAGCGCTCCAGCTTTGTAGTGCGGCAAGCGCATCCGTCCAGTCGCTCCCCTCCTTAATCTGCTCAAAGTTGTCCATTGCCTGTTGAAGAACGTGGTCCGGATCGCCTATCCCTGGCGGCACATCGCCGCTGTTCGCAAGGTGAAAGCGGGCGATTTCGCGCGCGATGCTGTCAATCCGGGAAGGCGTCAATTCACCCGCCAGCAGTTTGCGGTCAAGCAACGCGCTCTGGGGAAACTGGCGCATCTTGACCGCATAGTCGAGCACGTTCCCCGGACCGTTGAGACGGGGGTGCTCGGACGGGCCGCAAATGGGCGTCACGCCAAGATACAAATCCGGGGCAAAGCGCCGGTTCAGTCGCAGTTCTTCCTCGCAGTAGAAATGTCTTTTTTCCAGCGAACTGAAATCAAGAAATCCGAGCTTGAGCGGTTTTTTTAGCTTGTAGGCGAATTCACCGGTGAGAAAAACCCAGGAAATATGGGTTTCGATGCACTCGATGGACTCAACCGGATGGTCGTAGCAGGATGGATCAAGAAGACTGAGTGGCAGTCCGATCACCTTGTCAGCCTAAAATTTTGTTTGAGCCTCGCGTACCCGCAATGTTACTGCTGTTCAACTTCCAGAACAGCCAGGCTGACCTGTTTTCCGAGGTCGGCATCGAAGCCATGCCATTTTTTGAATGCAGCGAGTTTTTTTGCCACGGCAGGCTTCATTTCGAAGTCGCTCTTGCCTGCGTCGTATTCGGTTTTAACTGTATCGAACAATATCTGGAAAAAATCGCGCTGGGCTTTCAGGATGGCCGTTCCGCCGACGTTGCCGTGTCCTGGCACCACGATCTTGATCGGGAGTTTGCTTGCATGGTCAATGGCTTTGATGTTGCCGACGAAGGTGCCGTCATCCATGCGTGCGACGCGGCCATTCAGTACGTTGTCGCCAGTGAAAAGCACGCCGTTGTCGACTTCTATCATGATGTCGGTTTTGCTGTGGGCATCGTTGGAAGAATGCACTTTGAAAGTATGTGTACCGATTTTGGAGGTCATTCCATCCGTGGCGGCAACAGTGGGAATCTGCGCGCGGGTGCCGTCGGTGTAGCCCTCGGTCAGGCGGCTCATCATGTTGACCCACGATTCCGCCTCGCCCGCTTTTGCCTTGGCGATCATGTCGGGGTGGGCGATCAGCACGGCTTTCGGCCAAGCGTCGAGAATCGCCTGGTTGCCCAGCCAGTGGTCGCCGTGGACGTGGGTGTTGTAGACGGTCGTGACGGGCAGCCTGGTGGATTTCTTGATGGCTTGCACGACCATGCGCCCGGCCTGTACGCTGGAACCCGGGTCGATTACGATGACCTGATCGCCCGCAATGATCCACGCCGGATTGTTCATGAAGCCTTGATTCTCGACCGAGGGCTCGCCCAGCGGCCCGGTGATGACCCAGGTGTCCGGCGCAACCAGCTTCGCCGGGTAGGCTTTGAGCGTATCGTCAGGCGCGGCGTGAGCCGTGAACGCGAGGCTGGCAGCGAAGAAAAAAGCGATCAAATGCATGTTATTTCCTTTAGTAAGTTCAAGGTTTAAGGTTCAGGCTGAATATCCCGGAATCTTGCTGTCATCCACTTCATCGATTTGCGCGGGTTCCAGAAAGTCTTTCGCATACTGCAAATAGACTTTGTCACGGATAAAAATATCGAACAGGTCGGGATCAACGTGCTGATCCTCCTTCATTCGCCCCAGGATGTTCAGGGCATCACTGAGCTTTTTACCTTCCTTGTAAGGCCTGTCCTTTGCGGTCAAGGCTTCAAAAATATCGGCAATCGCCATGATGCGCGCCTGAACCGACATCTCCGAGCGCTTGAGGCCTTTGGGATAACCGCGTCCATCCATGCGCTCGTGGTGCCCGCCTGCGTATTCCGGCACCCGCTTCAGGTGGTTTGGCCAGGGCAGTGCTTCCAGCATGTGGATGGTGGAGACGATATGGTGATTGATGATTTCCCGTTCTTCGGCGGTGAGGGTGCCGCGCGCGACGTTCAGGTTATAAATCTCGTTCTCGCTCAGGAAAGCGCTTTCTTCGCCACTGGTGTTGACCCAGCGGTACTGGCCGATGGCTTGTACGCGCTGTTGCAGTTCGGGCGACATGAACTCTCCGCCGATATTGGCGCGGCGCAGAAACTCGCGGTCACTGTCAAACTGGGCAAGTCGCTGAGCTAGAGTTTCCTGCCAGGCCGACTCGTCGTGATGGCCTGCTTCGAGCGCAGCCGTTTTCTGCAGCAGCATTTCAATCCGGGCATCGCGCTTGAGAACCTCGAAGCGGGTGTCGATCAGCTCGATACGGTCAAACAGGGTTTGCAGTTTGGTGGCCTTGTCGACCACGTGAACTGGTGTGGTGACCTTGCCACAATCGTGCAGCAGGCCGGCAATCTTCAGTTCGTAGCGATCCCTGTCGGTCATGCTGAACTCGGCCAGTGGGCCGGATTCATCGCTGCTGGCTGCTTCTGCCAGCATCATGGTGAGAATGGGGACGCGCTCGCAGTGGCCGCCGGTGTAGGGCGATTTTTCGTCAATGGCGATGTTGATGAGGGTGATGAAGGATTCAAACAGCTTTTCCAGTTGGATGATCAGCGCCCGGTTGGTGATGGCGATGGCCGCTTGCGAGGCAAGGGATTCGGCCAAATGCTGGTCGAAAACCGAAAATGCCTTGACCTGCCCGGATTCGCTATCCAGCGCGTTCAGTAATTGCAGCACGGCAACAATTCGCCCCTCGTGGTTCTTCATCGGCACGGTAAGGAAGGATTGCGAACGGTAGTGGTTGGCTTCGTCGAAGCGGCGGGTGCCGGAAAAATCGAATCCCTGCTCTGCATAGGCGTCGGCAATGTTCACGGTCTGGTCATTCAGCACGGCGTAGGCAACAACATTGTGCCGGTTGGGCGTGCCGTCATTGCCGTAAAGCTGGACCGGCGGGAAAGTGACCGGTTTGCCAGTTGTCCCGCCCAGCGCAATGTCCAGGGACAAGGTGCGGACAATCTCGAAATTCAGGGTATGGTCTTCCTTGACGCTGTAGAGCGTCCCCGCATCGCAATGGGTGATCTGGATAGCCGCATTCAATATGGTTTCCAGCAGGCGATTGAGATCCTTTTCTCGTGAGAGTGCAACGCCAATTGCGTTGAGTTCTTCCAGGCGCTGGAGTAGATGGTCGGAGTTGGATGTTTGCATAGTGACTCCTGTTTTAGTGTTCAGCTATCAGTAAAAACCCGGCGCAACGTGCCGGACAAGACCACTGATAGCTGACCGCTGATAGCTGACAAGCTGACAACTACTTGATACACACCGAGCGAACCTGCTTCATGTCGGTGATGCCCTGCATGACTTTTTCGATACCATCCTGACGCAGGGTGCGCATGCCCTCCGCCAGTGCGGTGACGATCATGTCGGCGACACGGGCGTGTTCCTGGATATTTTTCTTGATGGCGTCCGAGCCGACCAGCAGTTCATGCAGGCCAACCCGACCCTTGTAGCCGGTTTTGCCGCATTCGTCGCAACCTACGGAGTGGTAGAGGGTAAATTCACCCTTGTCGTTGGCGAAATCACGTTTCCATTCTTCCCGCAGGTCGTGGAGTGCGGCTTCCGGGTCTTTGGCCCAGTCAGGCGTGCTTTTCAGCTCTTCGCTGTATTCGGCCAGCAGCGAGTCGACTTCGGCATCAGAGGGCTTGTAGGCTTGCTTGCATTTTGAGCACAGGCGTTTGCCTAGGCGCTGCGCCAGGATGCCTAGCAGGGCATCGGCGAAGTTGAACGGATCCATGCCCATGTCGAGCAGCCGGACGATGCTTTCCGGCGCGCTGTTGGTGTGCAGGGTCGAGAACACCAGGTGGCCGGTCAGGGACGCCTCGATGCCGGTGGCGACCGTCTCCTTGTCGCGCATCTCGCCCACCATCACCACGTCTGGATCGGCGCGCAGAAAGGCGCGCATGGCGATGGCGAAGGTAATCCCCGCCTTGGGGTTGACCTGAACCTGACGCAAGCCTTTCTGGGTGATCTCGACCGGGTCTTCCGCCGTCCAGATCTTGGTGTCCGGGGTGTTGATGTAGCCCAGGACGGAATGCAGGGTGGTGGTTTTTCCGGAGCCGGTCGGGCCGCACACCAGAAACAGGCCGTAGGGTTTTTTGACCACGCGCTTCAATGTTGCCAGATTGCGTTTCGAGACACCCAGGTTATCGACCGGGATGGGTTTGCCCGCAGCCAGAATCCGCATCACCACGTCTTCCATGCCGCCCGAAGTGGGAATGGTGGCGACGCGCAACTCGATGTCGAGCGGGCCGTATTTCTTGAACATGATCTTGCCGTCCTGCGGTTTCCGCTTCTCGGAAATATCCAGGTCGCACATGATCTTCAGGCGCGCCAGCAGCGCCGAACGGTGGCTGGCGGGAATTTCGATATAGGGCATCAGCGAGCCATCGCGGCGGAAGCGCACCATGGTCTTGTTTTTGCCGGGGTAGGGTTCGATGTGGATGTCGGAAGCGCCCTGATTGTAGGCGTCGACGATGATCTTGTTGACCAGTTTGACCAGTTCGTTATCAGCGGCAGCCGCCATCTCGTCGGAGCTGGAACTATCTTCCATTGCCCCGGCATCATCCTCCATGCTCGATAGCAGGTCGTCGATAGAACCCATGGCGCTGGTGACGCCGTAGTAGAGGTCCAGCGTCCTGAAAAATTCGCGCTTGGTGCAGACCCTGTAAATCAGCTTGTGTTTGGGAAAGATGTTGCTGACAACGCGGGTGCCCATCACGCGGTCTAGTTCATATGACAGGATGATCAGACCTTCCGGCGTATCTTCCAGCGGCAGCCAGCTGCTGCCTTCAACATATTCGCGCTTGAGGTTTTTCAGAAGCTCGTCGGATTTGATCCGGTCGGCCTTGAATGGCTCGTAGGCAACATGAAAAAAATCGGCATAGGAGAGGCCAAGATCGCTGATCTTGAGCTGAAATTCGTCGACCAGTATCTCTTCAATATCCCTGCCTTTACGGTGGGAGGAACGCGTCGCCAGTTCAATTTCCTGCGGTGAAATAATGCCCTGGGAGATCAGGTAATCGAATTTGGTCCGGATACGGTTGCGTTGCTTGAACGCGATGGCCAGCGTCTTGGCCAGTTCGGCAATACCATCTTCGTTGGATGGCGGAAATGCTGCACCGGTAATGCTGTTGATCAGCTGGATGACGCCCAGCAGTTCGCCCGAAGTGGCGTCCATGATCGGTGCGACCAGCGTCTGTTTGGTGCGATAGCCGGTCTTGCGGTCGATATCCTTGAGAAAAGTGATGCCGGGGATGTATTTTCTCAGCTCGTAATCGTCGTAGACATCCTTGAGGTTGACGATGGTGTGCGTGACGGCGACATAGCCAGCGATACTCTGGGTCGAGATGGGCAGCTTGAAGTCCTTGAATGCGCCCAAACCGGTTTTGACGCGCGTGGTGATCGTGGTTTTATCGTCCGATGCGGAATAAATGGTCAAGCGGTCGGCATCGAACAGCGCACAAATATCGCTGGTCAGTTGCAGCATGATTTCATCGATATTCTGGGTCGCGTGGATCTTGTTGGTGACCGTCTGAAGCTTGCGAGAGAAAAGAAGTTGTCCGCCCAGATCTGCGGTGGCGGCAGTTGCAGCGGGGGTTGCGGTTTGCGTGTTCACGATGAAACCTTTTCTGTTGGCTAAAACTCGAAAATATGTCCGTGATTCAGACGGATGGGATGAAGCCCTGTCACGCAGGCATGGATTTCGGACATGATGGCGTCTTGCTCCCCCGGTTCCAGGTGGGTGATATAGACTTCGACCGGCTTACTCAGTTTCTGCAACTGCTCGGCCAGCAAGCTGGGGTAGTAATGTTTTGAAGCGTAAGCGATGCCATTTTCGGCATTGGTAAACGAAGTTTCGATGATCAGTGTTTTCAGATTCTCGACCCGGTTGAGCGCGTCCCAGAACTCGGCACAATCAATGGTGTCGGCGCTGAAAGCCAGGCTGGCTGACCCGCTGTCGAGCAGGTAGCCGATGGTCGGGACGACATGGCGAGCGGGCAGGGCGGTGATTTTTCGTCCATTCAACTCCACGGTTTCACCCAACAGGATGGGTTGGTAACGAAGCCATGGGGATGCCGGGCTGGGGATTTGGGAGAAATCCGGCCACAGCTTCCAGTTGAACATGTGATCCTTAAGTATCTGGATGGTTTCCGGCAGGGCAAATACAGTCAGCGGATGGGTGCGTCGGGCCGCCACCGAATCCAGCAGAAAGGGAATGAAGCCGGAATGGTCCAGGTGGGAATGGCTCAGGAAAACATGGTCGATTGCCGTCATCTGCTCCAGTGTCAGCGTGCCGACCCCCGTGCCGGCGTCGATCAGGATGTCGTCGTCAAGCAACATCGAGGTCGTATGCTGACCCGCCACGATGCCCCCGCTGCAGCCGAGAATGCGCAGCCGCATCATTTTTTCCCGTTGGCGGAAGCCAGGTTGCGATAGCGGTCGTTCAGCATCTGTCCCTGGTAATGATCGAACTTGTTCTGCATCAGGCCGCCTAGCGTGTCCAGACGACTTCCAGGAGGGGGGTGGGTAGAGAACAGCAAGGAAGCATCACTGTTGCCTGACAGGCTTTCCAGAGATTGCAGGACGGTCGGCAGGCCATAAGGGTCGTAACCGGCACGGGTGGCGATCACCACACCCATGCGGTCGGCCTCGTATTCATCATCCTTGTCCAGGCCGCGCACCAGCACTTCTTTCATCCCGCTGATCAGGTTCTTGCTGAGTTCGCGCCCCATGTAACCACCGCCACCCTTAGAGTCGACGGCGATGCTCGCTACATCGGCCAGAAAGCCCATGCCGCCGGCTTTTTTCATGGCGGCCAGATGGTGTTTGCGCAGCACATGGGCGATTTCATGCGACAGCACACCGGCCAGTTCGGCTTCGCTGTTCATCTTTTTCATCAAGCCCAGGGTGACAAAAATGTGCCCGCCGGGCGTGGCGAAAGCGTTGACGCTGCTGGTATCGATAACGCCGAAATGCCAGGGCAGATCCGGGCGCTCGGTTTGCAGGGTCAGGTAACGTCCGACCTGATTGACATAGCGCTGCATCCCTTCGTTTCTGGCCAGCGGTGCGGCGCCCAGCAGAACCGAGGCCATGCCTTCACCGATACCGATTTCTTCCGGTTCGCTGACTTCCTTGGAGGCTTCGCTCAGGTTTTTGGCTGCGCCGACGACCCTGCCGATATCCAGGTTAAAACCGCCGAACGCCCATGTCTGCGAAGTGAGCGCCATGCCAAGGGAGAATGCCGCCAGTTTTTTCAAGCTTGTTTTCATCAGTTTTCTCCCCAGGAAGAGGAGGGTGTGTTCCCGGATGAGCCGCCAGAGGAGCCGCTGGAGCCGGCGCCCAGATATTCAATGGACTGTTTGCGCAGGTTGCCGCCGCTGGCCAGTTTGAGCGCATCGGCCTTGCTGGCGCTATAGGTATGCATGCGCTTGAGTTCGTTGGGATTGGGATTGGCGTTCTGGATCATGTCCTTGTCCAGACCCTTGACGCCGGTGGTCACGGTGGTGCCGCTGCTGCCGGTGCGCGCCACGTTGAAGAGCGAGCCGACGCCGCCCCCGCTATCTGATTTGGCAGAACCATCACCAAATTTCAGGTTGAACAGTTTGACCCAGCCCTGGGGCTCGGATGCGGGTTTGACCTGGGTCCAGCCTCCCTGACGCTTGATGATCTCGACCTGGCTTTTGCCGGGCAAGGTGGCGACGGTGGGGGAATCCGCCGAGGGTTCCTTCTTGACCTCGGTTTCCTTGACGGTGACGGCGCTTTCAGCACCTGCATTCAGGCTGACAAACAAGCCCATTATCAACAATGCAACAACGGTCGGTCTCATGCCGGTCTCCTCTTAACACCCTTTTAACACCCTTGCTGGATTCTCTTGCGAGGCTCAAACAGCCGCACCTCCTGGGCGCGTCCTTTCACTTTATAGAATCCATGATCGATAAAGTCAAACATATCCTTGCACTGCGTCATGGTATCTTCCGAAACCAGAATGCGGGACACGCCCTTGGTCAAACCTTCGATGCGGCTGGAGAGGTTGACGGTGTCTCCGATGGCTGTGTAATCCTGGCGCTGGCTGGAGCCAATGAAGCCTACCACCGCCGGGCCGCTGTGTATCCCGATGCCGATCTCGAACGCTGCACCTGCTTCGCCCAGCGTCAGCTTGAACGCTTCCAGTCGTATGGCCATGTCCAGCGCGGCTTCAATGGCGTGGCGGGCTTGCTCCGGGTCCTCTGTCGGCGCACCCCAGAACGCCATGATGGCATCCCCGATGAATTTGTCCAGCGTGCCGCCATGCTGGAAAATGGCCTCAACCTGCATGCTGAAGTATTCATTCAGCATTTCAACGACTTGGGCGGCGCTGTGCTGTTCTGAATAAGTAGTGAAGTTGCGGATGTCGGAGAACAGTACAGTCAGATTCTGTGCCTGACCATTCATGCTCTGCGCTGTTTTTCCCTGGCCGACCAACTGATCGACCACACGTGGGTCGAGAAAACGGTTGAAGGTTAGTATGGCCTGCTGACGTTTTTTTCGTTCCAGCAGATATTCGTGCAAGGCGGCGGCAAAGTAATAAACCCAGGCAAACAGAACGGGAACCAGCACGGGAATCAGCCAGCGCAAGCCCGTCGCCATATATTCCACGCCGGTTAGCAGCAGCGTGAACATGGCCAGCGCAACACCGATTCCCAGTGTATGACGGCTGAAGCGTGAAAAGGCGATCAGCAGCGTGAGCAATAGAAACAATGCCAGCACAGGCTGAAATGGCAAGGGTGCGCTGCGGAAAGCACCCCTGTTTTTCAGGTTGTCGATAGCGGTTGCCAGAATTTCCACTGCCTGATGGCGACTGCTGATTGGAGTCGAGCGGATATCGTGCAAGCCTGGTGCGGTTGCACCGATAATGACGATCTTCCCGCTGAATTCGTCCGGTTTTCGCAAGGGTTTGCTGCGGTTTGCGTCCAGGTACAGGTCAGCGTAGGAAACGTGGGGATGGGAGGACTCGCCTCCTCGCCAGCCGAGAATGATATTTTCCGTGTCCGGCACGGTATAACCCAGATCTTTTGCGACTCTGGCGGGCAGTGAGGGGATGCGCCAGCCATGAGCGTTTAGATAGACCGGATAGCGTCGCCCGATGCCATCGCTTGAGTCTTCCTGATAATTGATGACGCCCAGACGCCAGTTGGCCGGGTCGAGCGCGGCGGAGACCGACAGCGCAACGCGCGCATCCGGCTTCGCCCCTGGGCCGGGCATGATGCCTAACAGCGCGGCATAATCCTTTATCAACAAGCCCTTGTCATCGGCCTCCGGCTCCAGACGAATCATGGGGAAATAGATGTTCCGAAAAGGTTTTACCGCCTCATTGAAATAGGCGTCGCTCTCTGGCCGGTAAATATCGCGATCGGCGAACTGGATATCGAAAACAATTGCCTTGGGAGACTGCTTTTCAATCGCTTCGACCAGTTCCCCATGCACGGCGCGCGGCCACGGCCAGCTTCCCGCCTCCTTCGCCATGATCGCCAGGCTTTTTTCGTCGATGTCGACAATAACGATTTCCGGGTCGGCCTGCTGCATGGCGGCATGCGTCCGCACGAAAAAGTCGGACACCCTGTTTTCCAGCGGGAGCAGAAAATGCGCCCCCAGTATTTCGACGGCGGCCAGTAGTGTGACGACCAAGGCGAATATGCCAAGATAAGGGAGAGATGGTTTGGACATGAGGGCTATTCTGTTGCGTAAGGGATGCCAGCGTCAATGATAGATCCTAAAAAACGCTATTTACCACGAAATACACGAAAAACACGAAAATATTCAAATAGATACAATATGCTGGCACGTTACCGAGTGGGTAAGTGGACGAATATTCTCAATACTTTGATTTGTTTCGTGTATTTCGTGTATTTCGTGGTTAAGAGAGGGTTGTGGTGTTGATGCACTCGTTGTGTTCCGTGCGACATGTCCGTATAATGCGCGGCACCCTAGGCGCGTAGCTCAGCTGGTTAGAGCATCACCTTGACATGGTGGGGGTCGTTGGTTCGAGTCCAATCGCGCCTACCAACACTTAAAAAATGCGGCTATGCCGCATTTTTTATTTTTCGCTTTGTTTTTATTGCGCTTTGAAAACCGGATAAATTTTCTATGCCTGCAATCCGTTTGCCAGATGGCTCCCAACGTAATTTCGACCAGGCTGTGACGGTGGCCGATGTGGCTGCCAGCATTGGTGCGGGCCTGGCTCGTGCCGCCTTGGCTGGCAAAGTGGATGGGCGCATGGTCGATACGTCGTTCCTGATCGAGCAGGATGCCGATCTGGCGATTGTGACCGACAAGGATGCGGAAGGACTGGATGTCATCCGTCATTCGACAGCACATTTGCTGGCTCAGGCAGTCAAGTCCCTGTTTCCTGATGCCCAGGTGACGATAGGCCCGGTGATTGCAGACGGGTTTTTCTACGATTTCTCGTACAAGCGTCCCTTTACCCCTGAAGATTTACTGGCAATCGAAAAAAAGATGGCCGAGCTCACCAAAGCTGACCTGAAGATCACCCGCAAGGTTCTGCCGCGTTCCGAGGCGATCCGTTTCTTCAAGGATATGGGCGAGCATTACAAGGCCCAGATCATCGAGTCTATCCCCAGCGACGAAGATCTTTCGCTTTATACCCAAGGGGAATTTACCGACTTGTGTCGCGGACCCCATGCGCCATCGACGGGCAAGCTCAAGGTATTCAAGCTGATGAAAGTCGCGGGCGCATACTGGCGCGGCGATTCCAAGAATGAAATGCTACAGCGTATTTATGGCACGGCATGGGCAAAAAAAGAAGATCAGGAAGCGCACCTGTATCGTCTGGAAGAGGCAGAAAAACGGGACCATCGCAAGATCGGCAAGGTTCAGGATCTCTTCCACATGCAGGACGAGGCGCCGGGCATGGTGTTCTGGCACCCTAAAGGCTGGGCCATGTGGCAGGTAGTCGAGCAATACATGCGGCGCGTGTATGGCGATAACGGCTATCAGGAGATTCGTTGCCCGCAGATCATCGACCGCGTGTTGTGGGAAAAATCCGGCCACTGGGAGCATTTCAAGGCCGGCATGTTCACCACTGAATCGGAAAAGCATGAGTATGCGATCAAGCCGATGAACTGCCCTGGCCATATTCAGGTGTTCAGTTCCGACCTGCGCTCTTATCGCGAGCTGCCGCTACGCTATGGCGAGTTTGGTTCCTGCCACCGCAACGAGCCGTCAGGCGGCTTGCATGGTTTGATGCGGGTGCGCGGTTTTGTGCAGGACGATGGCCATATTTTTTGCACTGAAGCGCAGATCGAATCCGAAGTGACGGCATTCAACGCGCTGGTGTTGAAGGTTTACCGGGATTTCGGCTTTCACGATGTGGCTGTGAAACTGGCGCTGAGGCCGGTGAGCCGGGTCGGGTCGGATGAGATATGGGACAAGTCTGAAGAGTCCTTGCGCGCGGCCTTGAAGGCCTCCGCCATCGTCTGGGAAGAGTTGCCGGGTGAGGGCGCATTTTATGGCCCTAAAATCGAATTCCACATCAAGGATGCCATTGGTCGTTCCTGGCAGTGCGGCACGATACAGGTGGACTTTTCCATGCCGGGGCGTTTGGGAGCCGAGTTTGTCGATGAGGACAATACCCGTAAGGTGCCCGTGATGTTGCACCGCGCGATCCTGGGTTCGCTGGAGCGTTTCATCGGTATTCTGGTCGAGAATCACGCTGGCGCCTTGCCGCTGTGGCTGGCGCCGGTGCAAATGGCGATCCTGAATATTTCCGAATCTCAAGCCGAATATGCGCGTTCTGTCGCTGAAAAATTGAAGCAAAAAGGCTTCCGTGCGTTGACAGACTTGAGAAATGAGAAGATTACCTATAAAATTCGGGAACATAGCATGCAGAGGCTGCCGTATCTCCTGGTTGTGGGTGACAAGGAAGTGGCTTCCGGCATGGTTGCCGTGCGAACCCGTACTGGCGAAGATCTTGGTTCAATGACGCTGGATGCCTTAATGGCGCGTTTTGACAAAGAGCTTGCCGATAAGGGTGGCGCGGCATAATTTTTTATTGATTTGGAGAAACAGCTATCGCTCAGGGAAAAGAAAATCGGGTAAATGGTGAGATTACAGCCCAGGAAATCCGGTTGGTTGGTGTGGAAGGTGAGGCGCTAGGCATCGTTACTTTGGCGGCTGCCATAGAAATGGCCGAAGATGCGGAAATCGATCTGGTGGAAATCGCACCGACGGCGCAGCCTCCCGTGTGTCGCTTGATGGATTACGGCAAGTTCAAATACCGTGAAAGCAAGAAACAACACGAAGCCAAGCTGAAACAAAAGCAGATTCAGGTCAAGGAAATCAAGTTTCGTCCCGGTACGGATGAGGGCGATTACCAGATTAAATTGCGAAATCTGGTGAAATTTCTGCTTGAAGGCGATAAAACCAAGATTACCCTGCGCTTTCGCGGTCGTGAAGTTACTCACCAGGAAATCGGTATGCGCCTGTTGAAACGGGTGGAAGCCGACTTGCTTGAGTATGGAACGGTAGAGCAGTTTCCCAAGATGGAAGGCCGACAGATGGTGATGGTGCTGTCGCCCAAGAAAAAATAGTTGTAAAAAAGTTGTTGTAGCTGTGCTGGTTGGCTTGTTCCGACCAGCCTAAAAATAAGTGGTTTCCAGGCTGACAAGTGTCTCCATCGGAGGACGCCCGGTTCCATGTCATAAACTAGGAGTTGTAAATGCCTAAGATGAAAACCAAGAGCGGCGCGAAAAAGCGCTTTAATGCTCTAGGTGGTGGCGGCGTCAAGCGCACCCATTCCCACCTGCGTCATATTCTGACCAAGAAAACGACCAAGCGTAAGCGCCAGTTGCGTGGCACGACCATGGTTGCCGAGAGCGACATGGGCCGTATTCGCGCCATGATGCCCTACGCGTAAAGGAGACGGACGATGCCAAGAGTTAAACGTGGTGTAACGGCGCGTGCCCGTCACAAGAAAGTTCTGAACCAGGCCAAGGGTTACCGCGGCCGCCGCAAGAACGTGTTCCGTATTGCCAAAGAAGCGGTGATGAAGGCTGGGCAATATGCCTACCGCGATCGTCGTCAGCGCAAGCGTCAGTTCCGTAGCCTGTGGATTGCCCGTATTAACGCAGCAGCGCGTGAATTGGGCATGACTTACAGCGTATTTATCAATGGCCTGAAAAAAGCGGCCATCGATCTGGATCGCAAAGTCCTTGCCGATTTGGCAGTGTTTGACAAGCCGGCATTTGCAAAAATTGCCGAGCAAGCCAAAGCCAGCCTCAGCGCTTAAGTAGTTGCAGATAAAAAAGGAGGCTCAGGCCTCCTTTTTTTGTTTTACCCAGTCAATCCATTCATTCACATCCCGGCAGGCCGTTTCCCAAAATGGAAAAACTCGAAGAGATTCTGCAACAAGGTTTGTCTGCATTTGCGAGCATTGATAACGCCAATGATCTCGAACAGATCAAAGCGCGCTTTATCGGCAAAAGTGGTGCATTAACGGAAATCATGAAGGGTCTGGGCAAGTTGTTTGCTGAAGAGCGACCTGCTGCCGGGGTGCGCATCAACCAGGTAAAAGAGCAGCTTGAACAGGCGCTCAATCAACGGCGTGACGCCATCAAAGGTGCGGCCCTGCAAGCGCAACTGGCGAAAGAAGCGCTGGACGTGACCTTGCCTGGCCGAGGAATTGGACGAGGCGGATTGCACCCGGTTACACGCACGCTAGAACGTATCGAAAGCCTGTTTCACTCCATCGGGTTCGAGGTGGCGCAGGGGCCGGAGATCGAGTCTGACTTTTATAATTTCACCGCGCTGAACATCCCGGAAAATCATCCGGCACGGGCCATGCACGACACATTTTATGTCGATGCCCAGCATGTTTTGCGCACGCACACCTCGCCTGTTCAGGTCAGGTACATGCAGACGCATCGCCCCCCCCTCAAAATCATCGCGCCTGGACGTGTTTATCGCTGTGATTCAGATGTGACGCATACCCCCATGTTCCACCAGGTGGAAGGCCTGTGGGTCGATGAAAACGTCAGTTTCGCCGAGTTGAAGGGGGTGCTGGTCGATTTCATGCAGCAATTCTTTGAGCGCGATGATTTGAAGGCGCGTTTCCGTCCCTCATTTTTCCCGTTCACCGAACCCTCCGCAGAGATGGATATTGCCTGCGTGATGTGCGGCGGCGATGGCTGCCGAGTTTGCAGCGGCACGGGATGGCTGGAAGTGCTGGGATGCGGCATGGTGCATCCCAATGTGCTGGGTCATGTTGATATCGATAGCGAACAGTTCGTGGGCTTTGCTTTTGGTTTGGGCGTTGAACGCTTGGCCATGTTGCGCTACGGCGTCAATGATTTGAGATTGTTCTTTGAAAACGATCTCAAGTTCTTGAAGCAATTTAACTAACAGGCGTAGAACATGAAATTCTCTGAAAACTGGCTACGTTCTTATGTGAACCCCAAGCTCGACAGCGAGCAGCTTGCTCATGCGCTGACGATGGCAGGCCTTGAAGTCGAGGCGCTGGAAGCGGTTGCGCCCGCTTTCGATAAAATCGTTGTGGCCGAAGTGTTGTCGCTCGAAAAACACCCTAACGCAGACCGTTTGAACGTTTGCCTCGTCAACACAGGCGGCGAGCCTTTACAAATTGTTTGCGGCGCCAGCAATGTGTTTGCAGGCGCGCGCGTGCCTTGCGCCCTGGTCGGTGCCGAGTTGCCGGGGATTTCAATCAAGCAAGCCAAGGTTAGAGGCGTCGAATCTTTCGGAATGCTGTGCTCTGACAAAGAACTGGGCCTGGCTGATGAGAGCAGCGGCTTGTTGATCCTGCCGCCGGATGCGCCAATAGGCGATTCGATCCGGGATTATCTGGACTTGGACGACAAACTGATCACGCTCAAGCTGACGCCCAACCGCAGTGATTGCCTCAGCCTGAATGGCGTGGCTAGAGAAGTGGCGGCAATTACCGACACAGTCTCTGCTCCGGCAGGTACGCCCTTCGTAGACGTGACTTCCCAGGCGAGTTTGCCTGTTTCTGTTCAGGATGCAATCGCCTGCCCGCGCTATTGCGGCCGTATCGTCAGCGGCATCCGCATGGATGTTCCAGCCCCGACCTGGTTAACCCGAAGGCTGGAGCGCTCCGGTTTGCGCGCTATCAACGCAGTGGTGGATATCACCAACTATGTGATGCTCGAGATGGGGCAGCCTTTACATGCTTTTGACCTGGGCAAGATCAGCAACGGCATTCATGTCCGCTATGCGCAAGAGGCTGAAGAACTGGTCCTTCTGAACCAGCAACAGGTCAAACTGGATTCCGACATGCTGGTGATCGCTGATGATGGCAAAGCATTGGCGTTGGCCGGGATCATGGGTGGCGAGCAGAGCGCGGTATCAGACACAACCGTGGATATCTTTCTCGAAAGCGCCTTTTTTGACCCGAATGTAATCGCCGGAAAAGCGCGGCGCTTGGGGCTCTCCACGGATTCTTCCTACCGTTTTGAACGCGGTGTGGATTTCGCGCAGACTCGTGTTGCGCTGGACCGTGCAACCGAATTGATCCTGCAGGTGTGCGGCGGGGCTGCTGCACCTGTAGTCGAGGTCAGCGGCAAGCTTCCTGCCCGGCCAGACATCGTGTTGCGGCCTGAGCGAGCCAGGCGCGTTCTGGGGATAGATATTGACCAGGCAAGTATTGTGTCATTGTTGCGCCGCCTGGGTCTTGAATTCAGCGAAACAGATCACGTCATTAACGTAAGCCCCCCCAGCTACCGCTTCGACCTGTCCATAGAAGCCGACCTGATCGAAGAGTTGGCCCGCTTGCACGGTTACGACAATATTCCGGCGATTCCCCCGAAAAGCGCCATGCGCTTGTTGCCGCAAGGGGAGCGCCAGTATGGGCAGGACAAACTGCGTCAATTTCTGGTGTCGCGGGATTATCAGGAGGTTGTGACTTACAGTTTTGTGGAACGAGCCTGGGAGCAGGACCTGGCCGCTAACCAGCATCCTATCGAATTGATGAATCCCATTTCCAGCCAGTTGGGGGTGATGCGCTCCAGCCTGGCTGGTGGCCTGGTGAATACCTTGTGCTTTAACCTGAACCGCAAGCATGACCGGGTCAGGATTTTTGAAATTGGCCGCTGTTACTCATTTGATGGCAAGGGATACAACCAGCCTCAGAAGTTGGCAGGCCTGTGTTACGGCACGGTAAAAGCCGAGCAGTGGGGAGAAGCGGCGCGTCAGGTTGACTTTTTTGACGTCAAGGCTGACATCGAGGCGCTTTGCCAACCAGCGGTTCTGGGCTTTTCGGCATTTTCTCATCCGGCACTGCATCCGGGTCAGGCTGCCTGCGTCACCCTGAATGGCATGGAAATCGGTTGGCTGGGGGCGCTCCACCCACAGTGGCAGCAAAAATATGAATTGCCCCAGTCTGCCGTGATATTCGAGCTCGATATTGAGGCATTGATGAGTCGGAAATTGCCAGAGTTTCAGGGGGTTTCCAAATTTCCGCCAGTCAGACGTGATTTGGCCGTGGTGGTAGAGGAAAGCGTGCCAGCTCTCAATCTGGTTGACGCGGTGAATAGCGCCTTGCCGCCTTACGTCACAGAATTCATGTTGTTTGACGTGTATCGCGGAAAAGGTGTTGATTTTGGTAAAAAAAGTCTTGCTTTCAAAGTGCTGATGCAAGATACTCAGAAGACATTGACAGACGAAGAAGTCGAAGTGGCGCTTGCCGGAATCCAGGAAATTCTGGCTGCCCGTTTCGAAGCGACGCTGCGAGCTTAAGGAATAATTGATGACGCTCACCAAGGCTGAACTGGCCGACATGTTGTTTGATCAGGTTGGTTTGAACAAACGCGAAGCTAAAGATATGGTGGAATCCTTTTTTGAGGAAATTCGCACTTCTCTCGAGACTGGGGACGGCGTGAAGCTCTCCGGTTTCGGCAATTTTGAATTGCGTGACAAGCCCCAGCGCCCAGGCCGTAACCCAAAAACGGGCGAGGAAATCCCAATTACCGCCCGTCGTGTAGTCACTTTTCATGCCAGTCAAAAACTCAAGTCGGTAGTCGAAGAGACCTATGCTGGAAACGCAGCGCAAGCTTGAACTTCCTGCCATTCCCGCCAAGCGCTACTTCACGATAGGGGAAGTCAGCGAGCTGTGCGGCGTAAAGCCACACGTTCTGCGTTACTGGGAGCAGGAATTCACCCAGTTGAAACCTGTCAAACGCCGTGGTAACCGCCGCTATTACCAGCACCACGAAGTGCTGTTGATTCGAAGGATTCGTGAATTGCTGTATGAGCAGGGCTTCACCATCAGCGGAGCACGAAATCGCCTCGAAGAAATTTCTCAGAACAACGCAGCGGATAACTCTCCGGATCAAACAAAAGTCGAACTGGGCGCGCAAGGCGACACTGAGAATTTTGGCCGCATTCGCAGTGAAATTAAATTGGTTCTGGCATTACTTGAAACCTAGTCAGTTGAGGGCAATTTGGCTATAATCTCGCCTTTCGGGGCGTAGCGCAGCCTGGTAGCGTACTTGACTGGGGGTCAAGTGGTCGGAGGTTCAAATCCTCTCGCCCCGACCAGTAAAATAAATGGGTTGGACTTAACGGTCTAGCCCATTTTTCATTCTGTGCTCCTGTTTGTGAAAGTCTCTATCGTGTCGGCAGCAAAGGAGTTTGTCACAAACGTCAGAAGGCACAGAAATACGACCTGAAGTTTCTTTGTTTTGCCATTTTCCTGGCGCTTGCAAATCACACGACATATCCCCGTTATGAACATGGAACCAGCGAACAGGCTGCTGATGGCGCTGATTTGCTTGCCCTTATGCGCGTCTTACGCCGACAGCGTCATAATGGCAATGTGGGCAATGCTCAGTAATCGTTCAAATGATGTGATTCTTCACCGGGCAGTCCGGTGTCTGGATCGATCCAGTCGGCGATACCGATTTCCGCCTCGGCCTGCTCCAGGGTTTCACCGGGCTCATAATCGCTGTCGTCGTTGTATTCCATGTCCTGACGCGCGTCCAGGAGGGAAGGGAAGGGGCCGTACGTTTTGCCATCATGCCGATTTTGCCAGTAAAAGCCGTCTGGGCGTTCGATGACACGGCTAGGATCATGCACGGCATCGTTGGGCGTGGAAGCGGGAATTCTCTTGGGCATGATGAATCTCCTGACCATGGAAAAATGCTACATTGACGATTATAGACCCAGACTTATTTCAACAAAACCTTAAATACATCCCCATGCCTATTGTTTTTATTCACGCTACGTTTGTTGCAAAATTTGCGCTGCGATTTGCCATCAGCTTTGGTCTATTTTTGACTCTTATCCAAGCCACCACCTGCGCGGCGGCAACTTTCGGGGACCGGCCTGAAGTCAGGTTATTCGTCTCGGAAATGGCCAGTAAACATGGTTTTGACGCGGCCTGGCTACAGCAACTCTTCGACAAGGTGACGCCACGCCCCAGTGTGACCCAAACCATGACGGGACAGGTGACCAAACCGCCCTCCTGGATCCGCTACCGCTCCAATTTCGTCACGTCAGGAAGAATTTCCGGCGGGGTTGGATTCTGGCGCAAGAACGAGATCGCCTTGTCCAGGGCGAGGCATACGTATGGTGTGCCGGAAGAGATCATTGTCGCCATCATTGGTGTCGAAACCCGTTACGGCACCTACCCGCTGGCCTATCCGGTGCTGGACACGCTTGCAACGCTGGCGTTTGATTACCCGCGTCGGGCAGAGTTTTTCAGAGGAGAACTGGAGCAGTATTTGCTACTGATGCGCGAGGAAGGGCGCGATCCGTTTTCAATCAAGGGATCCTTTGCCGGCGCAATGGGCATTCCGCAATTCATGCCCAGCAGTTACCGGCAGTATGGCGTGGATTTTGATAGCGATGGTTTGCGAGACTTGTGGAGCAACCCTGTCGACGCAATCGGCAGCGTGGCGAATTATCTGAAAATGTATGGCTGGATGGAAGGTCAGGCAGTCGCCGTTCGAGCCGGTCTGCAAGCCGATGTGGCAGGCGACCAGATGACCGGCCAGCTCAAACCGGAACACAGTATTCGGGAATTGCAGGGCTGGGGGGTCAGGCCAGCCGAAAATCTGCCCACTGATGTACTGGCGGCGCTGCACTCCGTGGATGTCGCAGATGGGCGTGAATACTGGCTGGGGCTTAATAATTTCTATGTTATTACACGCTACAATAGAAGCCTGTTTTATGCCTTGGCGGTGTTCGAGTTGAGCGAGGCGATCCGTGCGGCGCGCTTGGGCGTTGCCGATTGACTGGAGAGTGAAGTCGATGAAAATGAATATTTCAGGTTGGGCGGTCCTGCCCGCCCTGCTGGCGGCTAGTGTTCAAGCGGCAGGCGTGCCGGAAAAATCTACCAGCAACCGGGATCAGCACTCGGTATCCGTGACGATCTATAACGAAAACCTGGCGCTGGTGAAGGATGCGCGTCGCGTTGAGCTGGACAAAGGGGGAAACCTGCTGGCCTGGCGAGATGTCAGCGCGCGCATCATGCCGGAAACGGCGCTCCTGAGAGAGGAGGGGGGCGCTTCTCTGACCGTGCTGGAGCAGAATTTTGATTTCGACCTGCTGACCCCGCGCAAACTGCTGGAAAAACACCTTGGCCAAAAAGTGACGGTCATCAAAACCCATCCACAAACCGGCGTCGAGTCCAGAGAAGCCGCCACCGTGCTGAGCACCAATGATGGCGTGGTGCTGGGCTTCGCCGACCGCATCGAAACCGGCGTGCCCGGCAGGATTGCTTTTGACACCCTGCCCGGCAACCTTCGTGACCGGCCAACGCTGCTGCTGTCCCTGGATAGCTCGGCTTCTGGCAAGCAACAACTGGAGTTAAGTTATCTGACCGGCGGACTTTCCTGGCGCGCGGATTATGTGGCGGAACTGAACAGCAAGGATGACAGGCTGGATATCAGCGGTTGGGTAACGCTCACCAACACCAGCGGCACGAGCTACGCGGATGCCCGTTTGCAACTGGTCGCCGGGGATGTCAACCGGGTTCGTCCGGAGTTGCAGCGCGCCAATCAGCTTGCCATGGCGGCCAAAGCCATGCCTGCTGCCGCGCCGATGGCGGAAGAGAGCCTGTTCGAATATCACCTCTATACGCTGGAACGTCCCACCACCATCGCTGAACAACAAACCAAGCAGGTCGCTTTGCTGAGCGCAGCCCATATACCTGTTCGCAAGGAGTTGCTGTTGCAGGGACGGGATTACTACTACCGCAGCAGTGTCGGCGACCTTGGCCAGAAAATGAAAGTCGGCGTTTTTGTCGAATTCGATAACAAGGGGCAGGGACTGGGCGTCCCACTGCCGAAAGGCGTGATCCGGGTCTACAAGAAAGATTCGGGCGGACGCGCCCAGTTTGTGGGAGAAGATCGTATCGATCACACACCCAGGAATGAAAAAATCCGGGTCAAACTGGGTGAAGCATTCGATGTGACCGCAGACAAAAAACAGACAGATTTCCAGAAAATTTCCGGAGGGCATTCCGGTTATGTATTTGAAAGCGCCTACCAGATTGATTTGAAAAACGCCAAGGATGAGGCCGTGACAGTCAGACTCATCGAACCGATCCCAGGCGACTGGGAAATCCTGAGCGAAAGCCATCCCCACAAGAAACCCACCAGCAATACGGCTGTCTGGGATATCCCCGTTCCAGCAGGTGGCAAAGCGAGTGTGACCTATCGCGTCAGGGCGCGGTTTTGAACGTTATCGATCATAAACTTTCATCTGCATCCATCCTCGATTCGCTGATTGCCATTACGCGCGACTCGGATCGCGACGCCATGTTCGGAAGCCTGGTTTGTACCATGCGCGAGATGTTTGAGTCGGACGAGGTTGCCTTGTATTGGGTCTTGCCCACAAGTGATGGCCACGAGGCCTGGCTGGTTGCCAGCGACAATCCGCAACAGGGCCTGGTCATCACCAGTCAGCAGGCTGGAACAGCCACGCCAGTGCCCTTGTCTTCGAATCAGGCTTTCGCAGAGAGCTTTCGGGAGCAAACTTGTGTTTCCAGACCCTTGCCGCAAGGTGACCACGTCAAACAAGTGCATCCCATCAGCGCGCATGGCGAGGTCGTCGGACTGCTGGAAATCCAGGGCCCGGCGCTTGGCGAAGTAGAGTCCAGGCTGATCAGGGGGTTTCTGCAGATCTTTCGCAACTACATACAAATCATCGATGAAAGCGAGCGCGATACCCTGACCGGACTTCTGAACCGGCGCACCTTCGACAAGAATATCGGGAAAGTATTGCTGGCAACCCGGGACGAAACAGAGCTCAGTGGAGGGAAAAGGCAGGGCAGTAGAGCAAAGGCGCGTTGGCTGGCCGTGCTTGACGTGGATCACTTCAAGCTGGTAAACGACAAATACGGCCACCTCTATGGAGATGAAGTGCTGTTGCTGCTGGCCGGCCTCATGCGCAAGACGTTCAGGAATACCGATATGCTTTATCGGTTTGGCGGGGAAGAATTTGTCATCGCCATGAACTTTACCGACCTGAATGGGGCGAAGTCAGTGCTTGAGCGTCTTCGTAAAACCGTCGAAGCCTATGATTTTCCACAAGTTGGCCGGGTGACAGTCAGCATCGGTTATGTGCGCATCGACGACCAGGACGCGCCATCCACTGTGGTAGGGCATGCCGATGAGGCCTTGTACTATGCCAAACACAACGGGCGAAACCGGGTTTGCTCCTATGACGAACTGGTGAGTGCTGGCGAACTTTCGGCTGCTGTTGTGAATATGGATGTCGAGTTGTTCTGATTTGCCATGATTAACTAGGCATTTAATTTGACGCTGGACCCTTTGACTCCCGCATCCTTAGAAATTGGGTGGATAAATAAATCTGTCCCCTTTTTTGGTCCCCTTTTTTGCCGTGACGGTCAGAGAGATATTTCCATAATAAGTAGCTTCATCGCAGCACCACCGGGCTTGTCCAACAAACGGTTCAGATTGTGGCTCGCTTCGCGATCACAATCTAACCTTACTCGTTAGCGCACACGGCCTTCGCGGGCTATTTCCAGTTTAGGTTCAGTTTGCGGTGTGAGGCTGCACAGTCGCGGAGATATAGATTGATGAGGCTCTGGTAGGGAATGCCAACCTGCTCAGAAATGAATTTGAAGTAGTTGATCGAATCTTCGTCCAAGCGAATGGTAACCTGCTTCTTTAACTGAGCGGCATAGGGATTCTTTTTGGCGGTAGAAAAGTCATATTCTTTTCGCATTTTTTCACCTTCAAATGTAGGACTTTTTTTCCTTGGCTGTTGCTTTCCGCGCTGAGATGATTCGGATAGCACCACTGTCATTTCGGTAGCAGTGACAGACAACCAAGACCTTTAGCGCGGCGTTCAGGCCAAGTAGGACAAAACGGTCTTCGTCTTCGGAATGGTCGGGGTCGCCAATTAACTTGGCGTTCTCGTCGTAAAAAACGGACTTTGCTTCCTCGAAGCTGATGCCGTGCTTCTTAAGGTTGGCGGTAGCCTTATGTTCATCCCATTCAAAGTGAGGTGCGCTCATGGCTTGAGTGTAGTTACATTGTAGTGCGATTACAAGAGGAATGAATCGCCCCAATCGCAGGAATCAGGTCTTTCAAAATCATACTACTCTTGGTTGTCCTTCAATTTATAAGACCTCACAGTTAACCTCAATACTGTTTAGTTTATCCATTTCCTGCCGCTATACACTCCATGTTACCAGTGGAGAAGATGACATGGCGAGAATCAAGAATGAATTGCCGGGCGGAGCGCGACTGGCGGATTACCTTACGGTGGGATACTTGGCAATG
>JAUYFQ010000039.1 GCA_030690895.1 Sulfuricellaceae bacterium | reverse complement strand
TTCTGGGGTAGAATTGGCATCAGGGCGAGTACAAGTAGTCATTTTTTACGAATATGTTTTTTGATAACTCGTATTATATCAAATGCTTACTTTGTTATTCGCCCTGTTTGTGCAAAATTCGGGTTAAACGGCATGGCGTTGCCAGACGCGCAAATAGAGGCCATCGAGCAAGCCATGCTGGCGGCACTTTTGGACACGTTGCCGGGGATAAAATCGTTTTGATCTGGTTTTCAAGATGCGCTGGGTCAGGAAAATCCATCACGCCGCCTCCGTGGGGATCAGCTCAGGCCAGATCAAATGCCAGTCATCCGGGCGCAGGTCTTGGCGGGTGACTTGGCCGGAGGTGGCTTGCTCGATGGCGACGGCGAGGACTGGGCTTACCTGGCGACCAACAGACGACAGTTGATTAAGAGTTGAATAAGATGACCCCGCCACTTTGGCAAAAGTGAGCCTTTCGGGTAGCGGCATTGATAGCCAGAATGTTTTGAATAGCATGAGGCAAAAGATACCATGCATGGTAACAATTACGCAACCACTTTTGAGAATATCGCAACTGGTATTAAGCGGTTTTAATTCCAGCATGGATATGAACGAAAAAAGACGGCAACGAATGAGGTCGCTTATTGCCGATAAATTTAACGGTATTGATGGCCGGTTTGCTGATGCAATAGGTCGGCCAAGGCCGAACGTGTCAGGCTTGCTTAGTGGGTCAAGACCAATCGGAGAAAAAATCGCCCGTGACATCGAATCCCGCCTGAGCCTGCCCCACGGCTGGCTCGACCAGGATCATTCGGGGGGAGGGAATGCGATGCCGTCACCAAGCTTCTCTTCTATCCCGGTCGTCGGCACAACCCAGCTAGGCGATGACGGATACTGGGCAGAACTGGAATACCCGGCGGGGCATGGTGACGGCTATATCGACTGGCCGACTCGGGACGCGAACGCCTACGCGCTCCGCTGCCGTGGCGACAGCATGAAACCGCGCATCAAATCCGGCGAGTTTGTCATCATCGAACCCAACCGCACACCCATATCGGGCGATGAAGTGCTCATCAAAGCCACCGATGGCCGGGTGATGGTCAAGGAGTTGCTTTACCAGCGCGATGGCGCCACGCACCTGCTCTCCGTCAATGAATCCCATGGCAAGCTGGTGCTGCGCATGGATGAAATCAGCCTCATGCACTATGTGGCAGGCATAGCCAAGCACGCGCTATGGCACACAAGCGAAAAACAGCAACCCAAAACGGGGCTTGACGCCATGACGGAAGAACAGGCGCAGAAAATACTGAAAGACCCGAGAGTGAAAAAACTGCTTGATGAAGCGTGAACCCATAAATAAGGCTCTAGTATCGGTAAGTAATGTCCCTCTCATACCCTAACCGCCATCGCCAGCAAGGACGCGGGATTAAGCGATATGCGACAGGGGGTGGCTCACTACGTGAGACTGCCATTACTTACCGATACTAGAGCCATAAATAATGTTTGATTTTATCTAACATAATGGTTTAATGTCAGTTCCAAAAACAAAGGAGTTGACCAAATGGCTATCGACCCATCCATCAAAGGCCGCGCTCGTGGCGGTCTGACACGATCCGCGAACATGACGCCAGAGCAGCGCAGTGAGGCGGCAAAGAAAGCGGTGCAAGCAAGAGAGGAAAAATCAAAACTTCCGAAGGCAACGCATACAGGCTCTATAAAAATAGGGGATGCGGATATTCAGTGCGCGGTACTTCCTGATGGAACCAGAATATTGTCAGAAAGAGCTATTGCAAACGCCTTCGGCGCCAAGCGCGGCGGTTCTCATTGGAAAAGAAAAAGGGCAGGCGAGCCTGGCGCCGATTTACCTGTTTTTATCTCAGCAAAAAATATAGTGTCTTGTATTGAAAGTGATTTATTAAACAAACTATCGGCGCCAATATTGTATATTGGGGAAGGAGGAAAAGTCGCGCACGGGACTGAAGCAAGTCTTTTGCCAATAATATGTAACCTGTTTCTAACCTTGCGAGATGATGGAAAGCTACACCCGTCACAAATGGAAATAGCAAAGCAAGCCGATATTTTAATGCGTGGCCTGGCTGTTGTTGGGATTATATCTCTCATAGACGAAGCCACCGGCTATCAGAAAGATCGAGCCAAGAACGCGCTTGCTCAGATACTTGAGAAGTTTGTCGCCAAGGAGCTTCAGGCATGGGTGAAGACGTTCCCGTCAAATTACTATGAGGAATTGTTCAGGCTTTACAATCTACCCTACCCGCCAGAGGGGAACAAATCATGGCGGCCAGGGTTCATTGGCAATATCACAAATGATGTGGTCTATTCAAGAATAGCGCCAGAACTCCTTCCGGAACTCAAGAAAGCCGCCAGTAAGGCTGAGAAGAAGGCCAAGCTTCACCAGATGCTTACCCATGATATAGGACACCCAAAGCTGCGTGAGCATCTTGCATCCATTGTGACGCTGCTAAAATTAGCGGATACGCCAAAGGATTTTCAGCGCATGGTTGACAGGATTCACCCCAGGTTTGGTGACACCTATCAGATCGACTTCTAAACACAACATTCACCCCACCAACAAATCCAGCGCAACGCCGAACTATACGAAGCGCTGAAAAAGAAGCTGGGGTAAAATGGCGGAATGAAAGACGCGCTCACCCTAAAATACGCTGGAGCTGCTGTTGATGCCGGGCGAATGGATGCCTATGAAGCAGCCGGAAACATTATTGCATTCGCTGATTTTATCGGCGTTGCAGCCCGCGCCGCCTATGGCGAAAATGCGAAACTCAAGACGGAGATCAGGGCTTTTGAGCATGGCTCATTCGCCGTTCAGTTTGCGCTTGATTTTGGCGGGATACTCGCCACCCTGCTCACAAGCGCAGGAACGCCCAAAGACATATACGATCTGGTAAGCCAAAGTTTTTCGGCATGGAAACACCTGCGCGGCACTGACCCGGTAGAAGTGACAGCCGCGCCTGACAACCGGATCAGCATCAAGAACAGCAGCGGACAAATTGCGGTTTACCGGGCGGAAACCATCAACATCATCACCAGCCCGGAAGCCTCAGCGGCAGCCGCGCGGTTTGTCAGAAAGCCGCTGGAAGGCGAAGTCGAAACCGTTAGCATTACCCAACAGGACGGGACGGAAATCGCCAGCGCCAACAAGGCAGAAGCGCCCTATATCGGCTTTCTTGCCGCCCGTGAAACCCTCACAGAAAACACGATGCGCATGTGGCTCACACTGGAATCGCCTACCTTCAAAGGCGGCAATAAATGGAAATTTGCCGACGACCGGACGAGCTTCCGGGCCCCGATCGAAGATCAGGAATTCCTGAACCGGGTAGCCCGGCACGAAACGCTATTCGGGCAAGACGACGCCATGCTGGTGGATATTAAAATACGCCAAAGCGGCCAGCCTCTTTGCACGATCAAGGCCGACAGAACCATCCTGAAAGTAGTAGAACACCGCCACGCGCCCCAGCAGTCCGCGCTGTTATAACGTACTGCAAAACCCGTCCCGGCGGATTTTCAAGCCTGTTGATCGGTTGCGCGGCAGACCTCGTCCTTTAGGTCGGGGAGGATGTCAAGGCTTCAGCCCATCCTTCAATCCTCATCCCACAACAGATCAGAATTCATCTTGACCACCTCATGCGGAAAGTTTTGCGATTTCATACCATCTTGACCACCAACCGCTTGCCGCAGGCGTGCGCGTATTTGCGCAAGGTCGAGAATGAAGGCGAACCGCGATCACTGCGCAGCGAAGCCTCCAGGCGGCTAATCGCGCTTTTTGTCGTGCCCATGCGCGCCGCTACCCCCTCCTGAGTCAATCCCGCCTGTTTGCGCGCCTGGATCATCTCGCCCAGCGCAGTATATTCCTCTTCCAGCGCGTCATAGGCCGCCTTGAACGCGGGGTCTGAAAACAGCTTTGCGTCATCCTCGCGGGTATGTGGAACCGGATGATATTGTTCGTTATCCATGTTTGATCTCCTTCAATCGCTTGCGTGCGGTTTTTAATTCACTGTCCGGCGTTTCCTGCGTTTTTTTGATGAAGCTGTGCAGGACAAGGATTTTTCTGCCCACCATCGCGCAATAGAACACCCTGCCGATCCCCTCTTCCCCTTTGCAGCGCAGCTCAAACAAACCCTCGCCCAGCGCCCGTGAGTGCGGCAGGCGCAGGTTCGCGCCGTGATCCTCCATCAGCCCGATCAGACGCCGGTAATCGGCAAGAATGTCCGTCGGCCACGAAAAAACCGCCGCCTTGATGCGCTCGTTAAAGTAATGGATCGTCCAGTTCATGCCTGAATGTTAGCGGATACGCTAACCACCGTCAAACGAAACCTTCCCCCGCCCCTTTCCCGTTAAACGAAATCCGCACCGGCTTTTCCCCTCTTTTGAAATTATTGCCTAAAATGGTATTGACTTACCGTTACCACTACTGGTAATCTTCACTCCATGCCGACACCAACCGGCCACGAACACCGCAGCACCAGTCAGTACCCGCAGCGCATAGCCTCAATCCCGGTAAATCCTGAATGGTAGGGAAAGACAAGCGGCGCAAGGCGGGGGAAGCGAAAAGGAATTTCAGACCAAGGGAAGCGACGCACGACGGTTTGTGTACGCAAGCTGCCCCCAGGCACCCGGAGGCGCGAGAAGGGGAAAGCCAGTCCATATCTGGCTTGACAGTTGGAGAGACCACAAAAAAACGCCGATGACTCACCGGGGAGTTGCAATCAAGCTGAAACCCGTGATTGGGACTGGATTAAAGAGCCAGCGTAACGGGATAACGAAAGCCCCGCGACAGCACGGAGAGACGGCGCAGACAACCGGCAAAAGCGGGCGTACCCAATGCCGGATAAGTGGGTGAAAACCCGGCAGGCCGCGATGGCGTCTTACTCCGCATGATGTGTTTTCAGTCAGGCGCGGCCAATTACAAGGAGATTTTGCCATGTGCCAGATCAAGGAAAGCAGGAAGGGCAGATTAAACAGTCTCTACCGGCGCGAGTTGCTGAAAGTGGACATTGCCCTGCGCGGGCAGAACTTCGACAGCGTGGGCTTGCACCTGAAACGCGCCAGCAAGCTACTGAAGGCCATGGATTTTGACTTTATGAAAGGGAATTAAGCCATGTACATACATCAAGAGATTCAAAAGGCAGTGCTTCCATTGATGGAAAAGTACGATCTTGAGCTGATCGAGCTGGTTGGCGAAATGAGCCATGCCATTCATGAGATGGCAGTTCTTAGCCCGAATTTTGCACAAACAGGGCGAATAACAAAGTAAGCATTTGATATAATACGAGTTATCAAAAAACATATTCGTAAAAAATGACTACTTGTACTCGCCCTGATGCCAATTCTACCCCAGAACAACTCCGCTTT
>JAUYFQ010000038.1 GCA_030690895.1 Sulfuricellaceae bacterium | reverse complement strand
CATTGCCAAGTATCCCACCGTAAGGTAATCCGCCAGTCGCGCTCCGCCCGGCAATTCATTCTTGATTCTCGCCATGTCATCTTCTCCACTGGTAACATGGATTGTATAGCGGCAGGAAATGGATAAACTAAACAGTATTGACCGTAACCCAACAAACCCAATATTCTTCAAAAATCTGGTTTTGTTTTATTTGGGTTTGAGCCTCCCCCTATTTTTAGTCTTCCAAGGGACGGTTTTCATGCTACCAGTTTTTCATCATGCTGAGCACTGATCCAGTCGTTCAAGAATTGGGGCTGCGACTTGGAACAACAGGGGACACGGTTTTCTGGTCTAACTTCCGGGACTCCGGCCAAATTTTGTGGTCGGCCAGCCCCTCAATTTGAACGTTACGCCCCGCCCGTGCCTCAGCCGTGGCGGGGCGGTTCTTCACTCGGCGTTGACAAGATGTAGGTCGTAACCTACACTTGATTTGTGTTTGAAATCATTCAAAGCGAAACCTTTAAGGACTGGCGAACCTCGCTCAAAGATCGGCAGGCCGTGGCGAAGGTCAACGCTCGCATTCGCCGCCTGTCCGCCGGGAATCCGGGTGACGTGAAGCCCGTTGGCAAGGGCATCTCCGAACTGCGAATCGACTACGGCCCCGGCTATCGGGTGTATTTCAAGCAGATGGGTCTGGTGGTCATTGTGTTGCTGGCTGGAGGTGACAAGAGCACTCAGGCGGCGGACATTGCCTTGGCGATGGATATTGCGAAGAATTGGAAGGAGTAAATCATGACTGAAAAATTCTCCCGCTGGGATGCGGCGGATGACCTGAAGACCGAAGAAGACATTGCGCTGTACTTTGAAGCCTGCATCGAGGAAGACCCCGGCGACGGCAGCCTTATCCGTGCCGCACTCGGCGACATTTCCCGCGCCCGTGGCATGACTCAGCTTGCCCGCGATACCGGCCTGTCCCGCGATGGACTGTACACCGCGCTTTCCAGCGAAGGCAACCCCAGCTTTGCCACCATTTTGAAGGTGACGCACGCGCTGGGGCTGAAACTGCATGGCGGGGCAAATGTTCATGTTTGAATCTCAAAAATTAAAGGCATAACCCGGCATTCGAGAGCGACAGCGCGATAAACCTGCGCCGCGCCTCAATTTAGCCGACGCGTAACCGCCAAAAATCGGTTCCCTCCAGTCGCTTCCAATCGCCTTGATAAGCTGTTGGATTAACCGCCCTGAAAAAACCCACAAGAATTTTGCGCCCAGCAAGCGTAGGGCGCCCTACGTTTACTATTCCGTCAAAGACGCATTCATTCTCGCGCCTCAATAACTCGCTACGTGAGCCTCAAACAGGCGTGGCCAGAATTTCCTTGAGTGCGGAAATCAGCACCTCACATTGCTCATCCGTTCCAACCGTGATGCGCATGAACGGAGCAATGCGGGCCGGGTTCTTGAAATGCCGCACGATGATGCTGCGTTCACGCAGTTTTGCGGTGAGCTCCGCCCCACCATGCAGGGCATGGCGCGCGAAGATAAAATTTGCGGCGGACGGCAGCACCTCGAAGCCCAGGGTTTCGAGCTCGCCCACCAGGCGGCTGCGCGTGGCCACCACCTTGAGGCAGGTCTCGTCGAAATAGGCACGGTCCTCCATCGCGGCGGCAGCGCCGGCGATGGCAAAGCGGTCCAGCGGATAGGAGTTGAAGCTGTCCTTCACCCGGTTGAGCGCATCGATCAGGTCGGCATGGCCGATGGCGTAGCCCACGCGCAGGCCGGCCAGTGAGCGGGATTTGGACAGGGTGTGAATCACCAGCAACTGGGGATAACGGTCCACCAGCGCAACCGCCGATTCGCCGCCGAAATCGATATAAGCCTCGTCGATGACCACCACCGAGTCAGCATTCGCTTCCAGCAGGCGCTCGATTTCCGCCAACGGCAGCGGGCATCCCGTGGGTGCATTCGGGTTGGGAAAAATGATGCCGCCGTTGGGTTGCATGTAGTCGTCAACACAAATCTCGAAGTTTTCCGTCAGCGGCACGGTCCGGTAATCCACGCCATAGAGGCCGCAATACACCGGATAAAAACTGTAGGTGATGTCGGGAAACAGCAGTGGCTTTTCGTGCTTGAGCAGGGCCTGGAAAGTGTGCGCCAGCACTTCGTCCGAACCGTTGCCGACGAACACCTGCGCCGGCTGTACGCCATGACAGGCAGCAACAGCCGCCTTGAGCCGGTCGGCATTGGGGTCGGGATAGAGCCGCAGGCTATCGCCCACTTCCGCACGCATCGCCTCCAGCGCCTTGGGACTAGGGCCGTAGGGATTCTCGTTGGTGTTGAGCTTGACCAGATTCGCCAGCTTGGGCTGCTCGCCTGGCACATAGGGGGTCAGGCCGTGAACTAGCGTGCTCCAGTAGCGGCTCATGATCTGGCTTTATCAATGCGACAGGCCATTTGTAGGTCGGCCTTCAGGCCGACTTGTCGGCCTGAAGGCCGACCTACAATAATCTGCAAAAATTTAACAAGCATCTCTGTAACCATGTCCACTTTCTCCCATCACTTCAGCGACCCCATGCGGTACTCGGCAGAACGGGCATGGGCTTGCAGACCTTCGCCATAGGCCAGTGTGGAAGCAATCTTGCCCATGGTTTGTGCGCCTTCAGGCGACACCATGATCAGACTGGAGCGCTTCTGGAAATCGTACACTCCCAGCGGCGAGGAAAACCGTGCAGTGCGTGAAGTTGGCAAGACGTGATTAGGTCCGGCGCAATAATCGCCCAGCGCTTCGCAGGTTTGGCGTCCCATGAAAATCGCGCCAGCGTGCTTGATCTTGGCGGTGAGTGACACCGGGTCGGCTACCGACAATTCCAGATGTTCGGGCGAGATGTAATTGGCGATTTCCGCCGCTTCGTCCAGATCCTTGACACCGATCAGCGCGCCGCGACTTTCCAGCGAGGTGCGGATGATTTCCTGGCGCGGTATTTCGGGCAGAAGTTTGGCGATGCTGGCGGCAACTGCATCGATAAAGGCCGCATCAGGCGACAGCAGGATGGATTGCGCCAACTCGTCGTGCTCGGCTTGCGAGAACAGGTCCATGGCGATCCAGTCCGGGTCGGTCTGGCCGTCGCAGATAATCAGGATTTCGGATGGCCCTGCCACCATGTCGATGCCGACCACGCCGAATACGCGCCGCTTGGCGGCGGCCACATAGGCGTTGCCTGGGCCAACGATCTTGTCGACTTGAGGAACAGTCTGGGTACCATAAGCCATGGCGCCGATTGCCTGCGCGCCACCGATGGTAAACACCCGATCCACGCCGCAAACATGGGCAGCGGCCAATACCAGTTCGTTCACTACGCCACCCGGCGTGGGCACCACCATGACGAGTTCGTTCACCCCCGCGACCTTGGCAGGAATGGCATTCATCAGCACGGAGGAAGGATAGGCGGCCTTGCCGCCAGGCACGTACAAACCAACACGATCCAGCGCCGTGACCTGCTGACCCAGCATGGTGCCGTCCGGTTCGGTGTAGTTCCAGGAGTGCATCAACTGCTTCTCGTGATACACGCGCACCCGCTCTGCCGCTTGTTGCAAAGCCTCGCTCTGATCCGCCGGCAAGTTGTCAAACGCCTGCTTCAGGCGTGAGGCCGACATTTCCAGCTCGTTCATGGAAGCCGCTGACAGCTTGTCAAAGCGCTGCGTGTATTCCAGCACCGCCGCGTCGCCCTGTGTTTTGACCTTACGTAGAATATCCGCCACGACCTGATCGATGGAGTCGTCCTGAGCGCCTTCAAAGGCAAGCAGTTCGTGCAGACTTTTCTGGAAATTGGGCTGGGAGCTGCTGTAGCGTTTGATATTCAACATGGTGTGCGTGATTTGAGTGGGGAAAGTGAGAATTATACCTTCACAGACATAGTTCGAGTACGCCGACTGACTCGTCAGCCAAGCTTGCCTCAATAGCTGTGCGCTGATTGTAGGGGCGAATTTATTCGCCAAAGGCGGTTAAAACCGCCCCTACAAGTGCCAATGGATAATCGGGGGTTCATGCCGCGCGCAATAAACGAGACCCATGCTCACGTTCAGCAGCAAAGGCAAGACGGGCACGGATATCCGCCTGTTCCAGCTCGGGGTAATCAGCGATGATTTCTGCTTCGCTCATTCCGGTTGCCAGCCACCCCAGTACATCGTAAATCGTGATTCGATCCTGATAGGGCATGGCAAGCTCCTTGTTTCTGTCTACTGACTTTTTAGGCACCCCGCAAACGTATCCAGCAGCGGCTGAATGCTTGTCCGTTTGAGCTTGAGTGCGGCCTGGTTGATTACCAGACGCGAACTGATCTGCATGATTTCCTCGACCGCCACCAGATTATTGGCTTTGAGCGTCCCCCCACTGCTCACCAGATCGACGATGGCATCGGCCAGACCGACCAGGGGCGCGAGTTCCATCGAGCCGTACAGCTTGATCAGATCGACGTGCACGCCTTTTTTGGCAAAATGTTCGCGGGCGGTCTGCAAATACTTGGTTGCCACGCGCAAACGCGCTCCCTGCCTGACTGCACCTTCATAATCAAAGCCCTGCGGGACGGCCACCATCATGCGGCATTTGGCAATCTGCAAGTCCAGCGGCTGGTACAGGCCAGTTCCGCCGTGCTCGTGGAGAACATCCTTGCCCGCGATGCCCATGTCTGCGGCGCCGTACTGGACATAGGTTGGCACGTCAGAAGCGCGCACGATGATGAGCCGCACATCGGCGCGATTGGTGTCGAGGATCAGCTTGCGCGAGGATTCCGGGTCTTCCTGCGGCACGATGCCCGCCGCTGCCAGCAAGGGCGTGGTTTCTTCAAAAATACGGCCCTTGGAGAGAGCGATGGTGATCATGATCAGTGAGCCCTTTTGATTCTGGCGCCGAGTTGAGACAGTTTTTTTTCTATGCATTCATAGCCGCGATCGAGGTGATAAATACGCTCGACCGTGGTTTCGCCCTGCGCCACCAAGCCGGCAATCACCAGCGAAGCGGAAGCGCGCAAGTCGGTCGCCATCACAGTTGCGCCGCTTAATGTCGGCACGCCCCGCACGATAGCGGTGCTGCCTTCGACTTCGATATCGGCTCCCAGGCGGCGCAGTTCCTGCACGTGCATGAAGCGGTTTTCAAAAATGGTTTCGGTCATGGTGGCCACACCCTGCGCCACTGTATTCAGGGTCATGAACTGCGCCTGCATGTCGGTGGGGAAAGCAGGATAGGGCGAGGTGCGAATATTCACCGACTTGATCGCCCCGTGCATTTCCAGGCTGACCCAGTCAGCGCCGATTTCGATGCTTGCGCCGGACTCACGCAACTTGTCGAGTACGGCATCAAAAATATCGGGTCGGATATTTTTCAGCTTGATCTTGCCCTGAGTGGCGGCAGCCGCCACCAGAAAAGTCCCCGCTTCGATACGATCCGGCATGACGCTATAAGCCGCACCATGCAAACGATCCACGCCGTGAACCGTAATCACATCCGTGCCCGCGCCTTCGATCCTGGCACCCATGGCCTTCAGACACTCGGCCAGATCAACCACTTCCGGTTCGCGGGCGGCATTTTCCAGCACGGTCGTGCCTTCGGCCAGCGCAGCTGCCATCATCAGGTTTTCGGTGCCGGTGACGGTCACCAGATCCATGAAAATCCGCGCGCCTTTGAGACGTTTCGCGCCCACCGGGATACCAGCCTCGATATAGCCATGCTCGATGGTGATGGTCGCGCCCATCGCCTCCAGACCCTTGATGTGCAGGTCAACCGGACGGGAGCCAATGGCGCATCCACCCGGCAGCGACACCTTCGCCTTGCCAAAACGCGCCAGCAAAGGCCCCAGCACCAGGATCGAGGCGCGCATGGTTTTGACCAGTTCATAGGGCGCAAACGGGTTATGAATATTGCGGGCATCCAGTTCCACACCCAGCTTATCATCCACCGAAACGCCCATGCCCATCTGCCCCAGCAAGCCGAGCATGGTGGTAATGTCATGCAGATGAGGGACATTGGCAACCTGCAGGATGCCATCGGCCAATAACCCTGCGCACAGTATCGGCAAGGCCGCGTTCTTGGCGCCGGAAATATTCACTTCCCCGGAGAGCGGAATGCCCCCCTGGATCACCAGTTTATCCATCAGTTAGTCTGCTTGACCCCGGCCAGAAGCGTCTGCATCTCGCCTTTTTCATACATTTCGCGAGAAATATCCGCACCACCGATCAGTTCGCCATTGACGTACAGTTGTGGAAAGGTGGGCCAGTTGGCGTAATGCTTCAGGTTTTCAAAAATTTCCGGGTCAGCCAGCACGTTCACCGCAGTAAATTCGGCGTTGCAAGCACGCAGCACCTGGGCAGCGGTATTCGAGAAACCACACTGCGGAAACTGCGGCGTGCCCTTCATGAACAGCACAACGGGGCTGCCCGTCACGATCCCTTTGATACGATCCAAAACCTGTTGATCCATTTTGTTACCTCTTTAAAATATATTCCGGAAAATTTACGCGCCAGCTTGATTCCGCCACTCGTCCGGAGTGAATGTTTTGAAAGACAAGGCGTGAATTTCGCTCTCCATCCTGCGTCCCAGAGCCTGGTACACCAGTTGATGTTGCTGAACCACGCGCTTGCCTATGAATTCCGGGCTGACCACGACGGCCTGAAAATGCTCGCCGTCATCGCCCAGCACTTCGATATGGTCACACTTGAGGCTATTTTCAATATAGCCCTTGATTTGATCTGCCGTTACCATTTCATTTCCTTAATTTTAACCACTTTATGCATCGGCAAAAAGCCACCCGCCATCAGGATCCCGGAAAAATATCCTGCAAATCATAGACCTTGAGCAGGCTTTGCAGACCCTCCGGCATATTGCTGATGCTTAAATTTCGCTCACGCGCATTTGCTTGACGACGCCACTCCAGCAACAGGCTCACGGCGGAGGAGTCAACCTCTCTCGCACCAGCAAAGCTCAGGATCCAATCACCTTCATCCGCGAACAGACCCTGACTGGCGCGCAGTGCGTCTGTCACAGTGGCCATGGTTAGGTCACCACTGACTTCAAACACGCCATTTTGCCTGGCGATCATTTGTTCTTGTTGTCCTGGCTTTCCGAGCGATTTTTGTCTGCCAGGATCTTGATCAGGCCATCGATCCCATTGTTCTGAATCTCGGCGTTGAAGGAACCCCGGTAGTTCGTTACCAGACTGACTCCATCCACGGCGAGATCATAAATTTTCCAGCCACTTTCCTGCTTCTCCAAGCTGTAATCGATCGGGATCGGTTGTCCACCGGGCTGTTTGATTACGGTTTTGACCGTCACATCGGTATCGGTCGCAGCCATTTTGAGCGGCCGATAATCGATAGCCTGGTCACGGTAATTGGTCAGCGCAGCGGAGTAAGTGCGCACCAACATGGCTCTGAATTGCGCAGTCAGGTCGCTTTTCTGACTGGTCGATGCTTTGGACCAGTGCCGACCGACCGCCAGCATGGTCATGCGACCGAAGTCGAAATGCGGCAATACTTTGCGCTCCACCAGTTCGAGCACTTTTTTCGAGTTGCCGGACTGAATATCCTTGTCCTGCTTGATGATCGTCAGCACATCCTGCGACGTCGACTTGACCAGTACATCAGGGGACAACACTTCCGCTCCCGCGTTCAGGCTGAACATCAGCAACAGACTTGCCATTAAGGCAATGATTTGTTTCATTTGTAATCTCCGGTCACGCGGGTCAATTTTGCCACGTTCAGGTTGTATTCATTCAAGGTCATCAGGTAATCAGCCTGGATGGTCGCATAGCTTTTCAGCGCCTCGGCAACACGGGCAACACTTTCCAGCCCAGCGGTAAAATCGGCGAAGGAGGCCACCATCCAGCGACGTGCCGCCGCCGCACCGGTCGCCAGTTCGTTTTGAGCCGCCCAAGTAGCTTGCACATTCGCATAGGCTTCGGCAACTTCATAGGGGATGCCCAACATGGCGAAGCGATTCTTTGCCAGCAGCGCATCCAGTTCGGCATGCGCCTGAGCTGTGCGGGCGGGAACCACATCGAAGGCCACATTCCACTTCATCCCCAGCACCGGGGTCAGGCCGGCATGGTTGTAGGGGTCATGGATGTAAGGATTTTCCAGCGAATCCCGGCGCGAAGAATAGGCAAAACTACCTGCCAGGCCGGCGTAGATATCCGGGTAGGATTCCGCCTTTTTGGCGTCCACCAGCGCGCGGCGGGCGCGCAAACCGGCTTCAAGCTGGGCAAATTCAGGGCGCAAGGACGCCGCCTTGCCCTGGTAGTCCGTCAGGCTCAAGGTAGGCAGAGGCGTAGCAGCCAGCGCGTCATCCGCAACGCTCAGGTCTGCGTTGACTCCAACCCCGGTCAATACTTTCAGCCCATTCAGGCTGATGGTTTCCACCGCGCCAGCCTGAGCCAGGTAGCGTTTGAGTACGGCGCTTTTCGATTGCAGCTCATATAAATCAGACTGCTTTACCTGCGCACTACCTTCGCGAATCAGGCGTTCGACCCGCGCAATCGAGTCATCAACCTTACGGAACACGTCCTCCAACATCCTGCGGGTATCGCGTGCGGCCAGAAATCCATAATACGCCCGGTTCACATCGAGCATGGTTGCGCCACGCTGCAAGCGGCTGTCCTGGTGCTTGACATCGATATTGCCCTGCGCCGCCTCGCTATATTTCTCGATTTTCCCAAAGGTGTAGAGGGGTTTGATGATGGCAAATTGCAGCATGGTCCAGTCGGACAGGCCGTTTGGATGGTAGGCATCGTCGCGCGGGACGGTGCCGGAGTTCGCGCCACCCTGATAAAAACCGCCGCTTACCCCCGGCGCGAGCCCGACAAACAGGTTGGCGTCCAGACGCAGGCCGTAGTTTCCCTGCGCCTCAGCCAGCATCGCTCTGGCCTGCGCTACCAGCATTTCTTTTTCCTGAATACGAGGGTCGGCACTCAAACTCATGGCCAGCGCTTGCGGCAAGTCCACCGTCTGCGCTACCGCCTGAGAGGCGAACAGGCAACTGGATACAACCAGCGCCAAGGTCTTCAAATTTTGTTTCATTTCTTGTCTCCGCTGTCTGCGGCCTTGTTATTGAAAAGAAACTGCCCAATCAGGTTTTCCAGCACAACCGCCGACTGGGTAATTTTGATTTTGTCGCCCGCCTTGAGCATGACGCTGTCTCCACCCGTTTCCAGAGAAATGTACTGCTCGCCCAATAGACCGGATGTCATGATGCCGGCTGAAGTATCCCTGGAAAACTGGTAGTCCTTGCCCAACCTGAGCATCACCCTGGCATCGTGCCTCTCCGGATCGTAAGCAATCTCCGTGACCCTGCCGACCACCACACCGGCGCTTTTGACTGGCGCCCTGGCTTTGAGCCCGCCGATGTTGCTGAAATGCGCAGTCACCACGTAACCATCAGACACGCTTGCCCCACCCAGGTTTCCGACCTTGAGCGCCAGAACCATCAGCGCTCCCATGCCCAAAACCACAAACAATCCGACCCACAGGTCTATCGTGGCGCGTTCCATCAACTTCCTCCCCGAAACATGAATGCCGTCAACACAAAATCCAGCGCCAGAACCGCCAGCGATGAGGACACCACCGTGCGTGTGGTTGCGCCTGAAACGCCTTCGGCAGTCGGCGGCGCGTCATAACCCTCGAACAGGGCAATGGCCGTAATTGCCAAGCCGAATACAAAACTCTTGATCACGCCATTCAAAATATCCTGATGAAAATCGACCGCGCTTTGCATCTGCGACCAGAATGCGCCTTCATCCACGCCAATCAGCTTGACCCCGACCAGATAACCACCCAATACGCCCATCGTAGAGAACATGGCAGCCAGCAAAGGCATGGAAATCACACCGGCCCAGAAACGCGGCGCCACAACCCGGGCAATCGGATTGACCGCCATCATTTCCATGGCCGAGAGTTGTTCTGTCGCTTTCATGAGTCCAATTTCAGCCGTAATTGCGGACCCGGCCCGACTGGCGAACAACAGCGCCGCCACCACCGGCCCCAGCTCCCTGACCAGGGAGAGCGCCACCATCACGCCCAGTGCATCTTCCGCCCCATAACGCTGGAGCGTTTCATAGCCCTGCATGCCCAGCACCATGCCAACGAACAAACCGGATACCAGAATGATGATGAGTGAGAGTACGCCGGTAAAATAGATTTCCCGTACCGTCAGATAAAAACGCCGGAAGCTGGTTCCAGAATATATCAGGGTCAGAAACAGGAAACGACTGGCGACGCCAATCCGCCAGATGCCGTCCACCGTTGCATGCCCGATGCGCCGCACGCCGCTAAAAATTCGTTCAGGCACGAGAAATGACCATCTTCAAATCGGCTGCATAGTCTGCTGCCGGGTAATGGAAGGGCACCGGGCCATCTTCTTCGCCATGAACGAACTGGTGCACGAACGGCGCGCACGATGCGCGAATCTCGTCGGGCGTCCCCTGCGCAACGACAACCCCATCCGAAACAAAGTAAACATAATCAACAATTTCCAATGACTCATGCACATCATGGGTAACCACGATGGATGTCGCGCCCAGCGCATCGTTCAAACGGCGAATCAGATTACCAATCACACCCAGAGAAATCGGGTCCAGCCCGGCAAACGGTTCGTCATACATAATCAGCATCGGATCGAGTGCCACCGCCCTGGCCAAAGCAACCCGGCGCGCCATGCCCCCCGAAAGCTCGGAAGGCATCAGATCACGCGCGCCGCGCAAACCCACCGCGTGCAGTTTCATCAGCACCAGGTCCCGAATCACACTTTCCGGCAAATCGGTATGCTCGCGCATCTGGAAAGCCACATTATCGAACACGCTCATATCGGTAAACAGCGCGCCAAACTGGAACAGCATACCCATGCGACGGCGCAGGTCATATAGCGCTCTGGAATCGAGCTGGCGCACATCCTGTCCAGCGACAACGACCTTGCCTGTTTGCGATTTGATCTGACCACCTACCAACTTGAGCAGGGTGGTTTTTCCGCACCCGCTCCCGCCCATGATGGCCACGACTTTACCCTTGGGCACGGCCATGGATATCCCTTTCAGGATGGGGCGCTGACCATATGAGAAACTGACATTCCGGAGTTCGACCAGGTTATCGCCAGATGTTCCAGGGAGCATGAAAAAATAAGGGCTATCAGAATAGGGGGAAGAATTCTATATCATCTATAATCATCAAGCTATCTGGTTCGCGTCTACCAAGGGGAAAACGATGGAATTCGACCTATTTCACGAAATTGCCATGCCGCCCTTTCTGGAGCGGACGGAAGCCCAAGCCTATGCCGACGCACTGGATGAGATCGAGCTGGCCGATAAACTGGGCTTCCGCTGCTCGTGGCTGGTCGAGCACCACTTCATGCGGCAATATTCCCACTGCTCCAAGCCGGAGCTGCTACTGGCGGCGCTCTCGCAACGCACCCAGCAGATTCACCTGGGAATGGGCATCATCCCCGCACCCTACCATCACCCGGTGCATGTCGCAGAGCGAATTGCCACGCTGGACATCCTAAGCGGAGGCCGACTTGAGATCGGCCTTGGACGCGGGTTTTCACCGCAGGAGTATCAGGCATTCGGCGTTGACATGTCGGAGAGCCGTTCCAGAACGGGCGAGATGCTGGATATTCTGCGCGCCAGTTTCTCATCTCAACCAGTCACGTATAAAGGTCGTCACCACACACTGAATAAGCTGGATATCCTGCCGCACATCATCCAGTCGCCCCAACCACCAATCTGGGCCGCCGCTGTCAGTCCGGAAAGTTTTGCCTGGGTTGCGGATCAGGGATTGGGCATGCTGGTTGGCCCATTCAAGCCCTGGCTGATGACAAAATTCGACATCAAGAATTATCTGGGCGCATGGAAAGGCCAGATCCCACCCAGGATAGGCATGGCCGTCGGAATCCTGTGTCTACCAGAAGGAAAACGCGCCAGACAACTGGCAAAACAGGCCTTGACCTGGTTTTATCACGAATTGTACAAAACAGCGTTACCTGTGCTGGAACAACTGTATCCGAGCTATGAACACTTCCGTGAACTGGGAAGATTCCGCGAGTTTCTGAAACTTGGCATCAACCTGAGATTACTGGAAAATTTCGGCATGGTTGTGGTGGGCTCTCCCGATGAATGTATCGAACAATTACGTAAATTCGAGGCAGCGGGCGTCACTCACATACTGTGCGCGGTTGGCGCAGGGGCGGTTAAAACCGAAATTGTGCGAGAATCCATGCGATGCATCGCCGAAGAGGTTGTGCCCGCATTTCGGTAAGGAAAAAGCGCCCTTCTCGCTTGCCCCCTCTCCCGCAAGCGGGAGAGGGTTGGGGGGGGGAATGGGCATGGCGAGGCACGGTTTCATAATTTGGAGCAGCGCATCGCCATGACCGTTAGCAGTGATAAAATCCCGACTTCCTTAACCACCTTCAAGTTCAGCATGGAAATTACTGTCAATGGCAAGGCCCATCAGATGTCAGACACGTGCACCATGGCCCAGTTGGTAGAACATCTGGATTTGACCGGAAAACGCATCGCGATCGAACACAACGGGGACATCGCACCCCGCAGCCAATTTAACAACATACTTCTTGCCGATGGCGACCAACTGGAAATCGTTGTCGCCGTCGGGGGAGGTTGACTCGACCTATGGATACCATGAACGATTTGACTATTGCCGGCACGACTTACGCTTCCCGCCTTCTGGTCGGCACCGGAAAATACAAGGATTTCGACGAAACCCGACTTGCCATCGAAGCCAGCGGCGCGCAAATTGTCACCGTTGCCATCCGGCGCACCAACATCGGCCAGAACGCAGGCGAGCCGAGCCTGCTGGATGCACTCCCCCCTTCCCGTTACACCTATCTGCCCAACACGGCTGGCTGCTACAGCGCCGACGATGCCATCCGCACCCTGCGCCTGGCGAGAGAGCTGCTCGATGGGCATGAACTGGTCAAACTCGAAGTGCTGGGCGACCCTAAAACACTCTACCCAAATGTGGTTGAGACCCTGAAAGCGGCAGAAATCCTGGTCAGGGATGGCTTCAAGGTCATGGTTTACACCTCTGACGACCCGATCATCGCCAAGCAGCTAGAGGAAATTGGCTGTGTCGCCGTGATGCCTCTCGCCTCGCTAATCGGTTCCGGCATGGGTATCCTCAACCCGTGGAATCTGCAAATCATCATCGAAAACGCCAGGGTTCCGGTCATCGTGGATGCCGGCGTGGGCACGGCTTCCGATGCGGCCATCGCCATGGAACTGGGTTGTGACGGCGTGCTGATGAACACCGCCATTGCTGGCGCACGCGACCCCATACTCATGGCATCCGCCATGAAAAAGGCAGTTGAAGCCGGTCGCGAGGCCTTCCTGGCCGGACGCATGCCGAAAAAACCGTATTCCGCCAGCCCAAGCTCTCCAACAGCGGGCATGATAGACAGGAAGTAAAGCGATGGACGAGCAAACGCTGCACCGCCCCGTGCGCAGTTTCGTGCTGCGTCAAGGGCGCATGTCAAAGGCGCAGACCCGCGCCATTGACACCTTGCTACCCCTGTATGGCATCCCATTCAGCCACGCCCATCTGGATCTGGCATCAGCCTTTGGCCGTCAGGCTCCAACTATTCTGGAAATCGGCTTCGGCATGGGGGACGGCACCGCCGCAATCGCGTTGCAGCACCCGGAGAACAATTACCTCTGCATCGAGGTTCACACCCCCGGGGTGGGCAGTTTACTCAAGCAAATTGAAGATTCAGGGATCAAAAATATTCGCATCATTCAGCATGACGCAGTCGAAGTCCTGGACGAGATGATCGCTGTGAATGCACTGGATGGGGTGCATATTTTCTTCCCTGACCCATGGCATAAAAAACGCCATCACAAGCGGCGTCTGATACAGGCGGAATTCATTCGCAAGCTGTGCGCGCACCTAAAACCAGGTGCTTATATCCATGCTGCGACGGATTGGGAAGAGTATGCCGCCTATATTCTGGAAACGCTCGCTGCCGAGCCATTACTTGAAAATACAGTGGAAGGATACGCCCCCAGACCCGCTTATCGACCTTTGACCAAGTTCGAGCAGCGTGGGCTGAAACTGGGGCACGGGGTCTGGGATATTGTTTTTGGCTCTTTTCGCAAATCGTGTTGGTAGCTCACGTAGTGAGCCACGCATAGCCAATACTGGTTGTCATGGCGCAGTTGCGCCGAGACATCCAGGAGTGGGAAATGAGGAAGCCAGAGTTGAACCGAATCACGGCGGCG
>JAUYFQ010000037.1 GCA_030690895.1 Sulfuricellaceae bacterium | reverse complement strand
AACCAGTCGCCCAATCAAATCCACCATCTCCGTCGATACGCCGTTGCGTGCCAAGGTGCTCGTCTTCATACGCAGCATCTCCGTTTGTGCAGAATAAAGAGATTGTAACTGGTACTTTAGTAATTACCAACTCCCTTAGCGCTTTTTGATTCTTGCATGCTTGCCCAGCCTTCGTCCAGTGCGGGGCATACTTACTCAGCGTCGGTAGCCACCGAATGAAGGACGGTATAATTCACGTATACAGCGCGGCCAGTCCGTTCAATTGTTTACTCTGGAGTTTCTACCTTGTTTAAGTTCATCGGCGTCATTGCGGGTTTTTTCATATTCGGATTCATCGGCGCGATCCTTGGTTATATCGCCGGGGCTTTTATTGATCGCGTGAGGGGTTTGGGCACTGGAGGAATGAACCCACTGACAAACGCACTTCGCCAAGCCGTTTTCCTTGAAACAGTGTTCATCTTGATGGGCAAGCTATCCAAGGCAGACGGGCACATCTCGCAAGATGAGATCGACCATGTCGAACTGTTCATTCAGAAACTGGGCATGACAACGGAACATCGCACGCAGGCAATCGCATGGTTCAAAAAGGGCGCAGATCAGAACCTTGAAATTGAACTGGCATACAAGCGCTTTATGTCTACTTGTGGCCACACTAGGGATCTGAAGCAAATGCTGCTGGTTTATCTCATCGTCATGGCGCTGGCGGATGGGCATTTGCACCCGGCTGAAGAAGCGCTGCTCTCGGAGATTGCAAGCCACTTCGGCTATGACAAGCCCGCGTTCAAGCAGTTGATGGAAATGGTATTGAATCAATCCCATTTCGGCGGCCACCAAACCAATTCAGCAGACGCATTGGAGGATGCCTACAAGGCGCTGGGTGTCACCAAAGACAGCACCGACCAAGAAATCAAACGCGCCTATCGCAAGCTGATGAGCCAATACCACCCCGATAAATTGATGGGGCAGGGCGTGCCGGAAGATATGATCGCCGTTGCAACAGAGCAAGCAAAAGAGATTCAGTTAGCTTACGACTTGATCAGGAAGGACAAGGGCATCTGAGTTGACGGACCATGCACGTGAGGGCGACCCTCTGCCTATCCTCCAGGATGTTGCTGAATTGATGTCATAATCCCCCCCATTTGGATAAGCGTTGAACAGAATCCGATTTGGTGCAAACTAAGGTTGGGCTCCAGTAATGAAAATTTTCAGTATGAATTTGGCTGGAGCGAGCGGTGGTTGATAGAGAATCAATCTCTTACCCAATGCCCTGACTTGCCGCCACTTTTTTCCAGTAAACGTACCCCATTGATCCGCATGCCGCGATCTACAGCTTTGCACATGTCGTAGATGGTTAGCAGGGCTACACTGGTCGCAGTCAATGCCTCCATTTCAACCCCGGTTCTCCCGAATGTTTCAGCAGTAACCAGGCATGCAACGGTATGGTTGGCCTGGTCAGTGGAAAATTCGACACTCACTTTCGTCAGGTAGAGCGGATGACACAAGGGGATCAGATCGGACGTCCGCTTTGCTGCCTGAATCGCTGCAATTCTGGCGACCCCCAAAACATCCCCTTTTTTTGAGTCGCCAGACAGGATCATGGCGAGAGTGGTGGGCAGCATGCTGATCTCGCCGGTGGCTCGCGCAACACGTTGTGTTTCGGCTTTGTCACCTACGTCAACCATATGTGCCCGACCCTGTGCGTCGAAATGGGTGAAAGTATTCACCTGGGATCCTTTGTGTAATCAGAAAATATTTGACTGGAGCGGCTATCATATCACCATGAGATTCATATCAATATGTGTGGCGATGAGCCTGCTGACGTCGCCTGTCGTCGCAGAAGGACTGCCTGATTTGGGGGATGCCAGTAGCAGCGCCATGACGCCGGTTCAGGAGCGTCGCATCGGTGATTCGATCATGCGTGACGTGCGTTCCAGTCGCAGTTACCTGGACGATATGGAGATCGCGGATTATCTGAATGCGTTGGGTCGCCGTTTGGTAGAGAACAGTCTTGAGCCGTCCAGGGCGTTCGAGTTTTTTGTTATTAGTGATTCGACACTGAACGCCTTTGCACTGCCTGGCGGGTACATTGGCGTTCATACCGGTTTGCTGCAGGCGGCTCAGAGCGAGTCAGAGCTGGCCAGTGTTCTTGCGCACGAGATTTCTCACGTTACTCAACGGCATTTGGCGCGATTGGTCGCGGGTACCCAGGGTAGCGCCATCGCGTCAATTGCCGCACTGGCTGTCGCTATCCTTGCCGCCCGTTCCAACCCTCAGGTGGCCAGTGCGGCGATTGCGACAGCTCAGGCGACATCAGTCCAGACCCAGCTCGATTTTACTCGGGAGCATGAGCGCGAGGCAGACAGGATAGGACTTCAAATTCTGGAGCAGTCACGTTTTGATCCGCAAGCCATGGTCAGTTTTTTCGATCGCATGCACAAATTTGGGCGGGTGTATGAAAACAATGCACCAGTCTATCTGCGAACCCACCCACTGACGACGGAGCGGATTGCTGATGTGCAAAATCGCGTAGATTCCTTGTCATATCGACAGGTTATGGATAGTTTTGATTTTCAGTTGGCGCGAGCGCGAGTAGATGCGTTGGAGCGCGACCCCAGACAGGCAATCAAATACTTTCAGTCAACGCTAAATGATGGAAAGTATAGTAATCCTGCCGCGCTGCATTATGGTTTGGCTGCTTCATATTTTAGGGTCAAGGAATTGGATCGATCAGAGAAGGCGTTGCTACAGGCTGAAAAAAATGGCGCCGAGCATTACATGCTGGATTCCATGTGGGTAAGAATCCAGTCAGCCAAAGGACGACCCACCATCGCCCTGGAGCGTTGCCGTTCGGCGTTGAAACGGTTTCCACATCAGCGCACTCTCGTTCTTGCTTGCGGTGAAACCCTGCTCGACAACAAGATGCCGGATGAGGCGACAGGACTGGCAACTGACGCACTGGCGCAGAATGGGCCAGATGCCCGCCTCTACCAGTTGCAGGCCAAGGCCTCTGCGGCCAAGGGACTCCCCATCCAGCAACACCGAGCGTTGGCGGAGGCATTCATGTCGATGGGGAATCTTCATGAAGCAATTGAGCAACTTCAACTCGCCCAGAAAATCAAGAATGGGGATTTTTACCAGTTCTCCATGGTTGAGGCCAGGCTGAGAGAATTGCAACGTCTTGAAATGGAAAATCGCAAGCGGGAAAAATCAGGCGGTTTTTAGCTTGGCGGATAATTTCAGGTAGGCGTGGTGTATCTCCAGGACTTTCAGTTCGAGAGCGTTTAGCGTGCCATCATTTTCAATAACATCATCCGCAGCCTTTGTACGGGTTTGTCGGCTGGCCTGGCAAGACATGATGGCCCTGACTTCGGCTTCGCTGATCGCATTTCGCTTCATAACCCTTTCGACTTGATGCTGCTCCGTGCCGTCAATCAGCAGCACGCGTTGAACCAGGCTGTTGTAGGCGCCCGTTTCCAGTAGCAGGGGGATGGCAATGATTACATACTCTCCCACGATGTTTGAAAGTTGCCGAGTTACTTCCTGCCGAATAAGTGGATGAAGAATATGCTCCAGGCGCTGTTTGTCTTCCGGGTTGGAAAAAATCCGCTGGCGGATGCATGCTCGATCCAGCGCGCCATCGGCCAGAAAGCAGTTGTCCCCGAATGCTTTCCGTATGACATCCAGCGCTGGTTTGCCGATTTGGGTGAGCGCTCTGGATATTTCGTCTGTGTCGATAACGGGGACACCCAGACGGGAAAAAATTTGGCAGGCGATGCTTTTCCCGCAGCCAATCCCACCTGTAAGTCCGACGACGAGCAAATTTCAGAGCGCCAGGCCGAGATAGGCCTGGGTCAATGGTTTTCCCCAGAACAGGGCGATCAGTCCCCCGCCTGCAAGATAGGGTCCAAAAGGGATTGGAATCTGGCGACCGTGTCCGGCAAACAGGATTAACGTAATACCGACAACTGCGCCGACTATCGATGAGAGCAATAGTGTCAGGGGCAAAATTTGCCAGCCCAGCCAGGCGCCAATGGCAGCCAGAAGCTTGAAATCGCCGAACCCCATTCCCTCTTTCCCGGTGGATAGTTTGAATAACCAATAAACACTCCACAGGCTGAGATAACCGGCCATTGCACCAATGACCGCTGAGCTCAGACTGGTAAAAACCAGATTGAGGTTAACCAATAAACCTAGCCAGATGAGCGCCAAAGTGATGCTGTCCGGGAGCAGTTGGGTGTCGAAGTCGATGAAGGTAAGCGCGATCAATGCCCAGATCAGCAGAGGAGCGACCAACGCCTGTGTGCTGAAGCCAAAATGCCAGGCCGAGTAGGCGCACAGGAGTCCGGAAATCAGTTCCACAACAGGGTAGCGCAGGGAAATTCTGGCCTTGCACCCTCTGCAACGGCCGCCAAGAACCAGGTAGCTTAGCACCGGGATATTTTCCATTGCACTGATCCTGTGGCCACAGGAAGGGCAGGCGGAACGCGGCGCGACCAGATTGTACTGAACCGATTCCTGTGGAGTGGTTCCGGTCGACGTTTCATTTGGGTTCGGGGCAATCTCAGCGCACTGCTCTCGCCATTCTTGCTCCATCATCTTGGGCAGGCGATGAATAACAACATTAAGAAAGCTGCCAACCATCAGGCCGATCAGGCCTGAAAGCAGGATGAGCATCTCCACGCTGGTTTCCAGTAGGTGAATGATCTCCATGAAATGCGTTAGATTGCCTGACCCATTTTGAAAATAGGGAGGTACATCGCTACCACCAGTCCCCCAATCAGCGTACCGAGAACGACCATGATGATGGGTTCCATCAGGCTAGCGAGGGCGTCGACCGCGTCATCTACCTCGGCCTCAAAAAAATCGGCTACTTTGTTCAGCATTGCATCCAGAGAACCCGATTCTTCACCAATAGAGACCATTTGTATAACCATATTTGGGAAAAGATTGACGTTTTGCATGGACACGGTAAGACTGGTTCCTGTGCTAACTTCACCTTGGATTTTTTTCGTGGCGTTATAGTACACAATATTTCCTGCGGCACCCGCAACGGAATCCATTGCTTCTACCAATGGCACGCCGGCTGCAAACATGGTCGCCAGCGTCCGACTCCAACGGGCAATTGTGGCTTTTTCAATCACTGCGCCAAAAACAGGCAGCTTAAGAAACAGACGATCCATAATTTCCTGAATTTTTCTGGAGCGTCTCCACGCATTCATAAATGCCCAAAATCCACCGCCAATTGCACCAAAAATGGCCCACCAGTAATCAACAAAAAAATCCGAAATAGCCATGACGAAAAGCGTGGGGGCCGGCAAGTCCGCGCCGAAATTTGAAAATAAATCCTTAAAGGCAGGAACAACAAAGATCATGATCACTGCCGTGATGACAAAGGCTACGACGATGATGGAAATCGGGTAAAACAGTGCCGATTTAATTTTCCCCTTGATGGCCTGAATTTTTTCCTGGTAAGTGGCCAGACGGTCAAGAACCATCTCCAAAATACCCGCCTGCTCGCCCGCCTCTATCAGGTTGCAATAAAGACTATCGAAATAGAGTGGGTATTTCTTGAATGCCTGACTCATGCTGCTGCCCGTTGAGATGTCGGACTTGATGTCCAGCAATAGTTTCTGCACGGCAGGGTTGCTGTGCCCCTTGCCAACAATGTCGAACGCCTGTAGCAGAGGTACGCCAGCCTTCATCATGGTTGAAAGCTGGCGAGTGAACAGGGAGATGTCTTTTGAGGTGATTTTTCCCTTCCGAAAGCTCCGCTGCTTTTTGACTTTTGTTACCAAAAGGCTTTGTCGCCTCAGTGTTGCGGCGACAACTGCCTCGCTGGCGGCTACCATGTCGCCTTTGACTGCTTTCCCTTTCTTGTCTTTTGCTTCCCAGGAAAAGTTATATTCCTTTACAGCATCCCTTTTTTTTATAGCGGTTGCCATCTGTGTGGTTCCTATTCGTTAGTCACTGCTTCGATTTCTTCCAGGGAAGTCAGCCCGGACTTGACTTTGAGCAGGCCAGAGTGGCGCAAATCGCGAACCCCTTCCCGCTTTGCCTGATCAGCAATGTCGTGTGCCGTGCCATTTTTCATAATGATCCGGCTCATCTCTTCGGTGATGGGCATGACTTGATAGATTCCAATGCGTCCCTTATACCCTTTCTTTTTACACAAATCACACCCATCTGGACGATGAGTATAGGGTTTCCAGCTTCCATCCAGATCCTCTTCCTGAAAGCCCGCTCTAAGCAGCGCTTCCCTGGGGATGTCGATGGGGATTTTGCAACTACACAGTTTGCGAGCAAGGCGCTGAGCTGTAATCAGAATAACAGAAGAGGCGATATTGAAGGGAGCGACACCCATGTTCATCAGGCGTGTCAGTGTGCCGGGGGCATCGTTCGTGTGCAGGGTGGATAACACCATGTGCCCTGTTTGGGCGGCCTTGATGGCGATATCGGCAGTCTCAAGGTCGCGAATTTCGCCCACCATGATGACATCGGGATCTTGGCGCAGAAAGGCTTTGAGCGCAATGGGGAAGGTTAGTCCAGCCTTGTCGTTGATATTGACCTGATTGACGCCGGGCAAGTTGATTTCAGCTGGGTCTTCTGCCGTGGAAATATTGACGCCAGGTTTGTTCAGTATGTTGAGGCAGGTGTAGAGAGAAACTGTCTTGCCGCTACCAGTCGGCCCGGTAACCAGCACCATGCCATATGGGCGCTGCACCGCATTCAACAGAAATTCTTTCTGGTCGGGGTCGTATCCCAGGGCATCAACGCCCAGTGTGGCACTGGATGGATCCAGAATACGCATGACGATTTTTTCGCCATACAGCGTGGGCAAGGTGCTGACGCGAAAATCGATAGCGCGATTTTTGGATAGCACCAGTTTCATGCGGCCATCCTGAGGGACGCGCCTTTCGGCGATGTCCAGTTTTGATATCACCTTGATGCGGGAAGAAATTTTATCCTTGATCGCCAGCGGCGGTTGGGCTACATCGAACAAAATTCCGTCTGTACGGTAGCGAATACGAAAAAACTTCTCATAGGGTTCGAAGTGAATATCCGAGGCGCCGCCATTAATGGCATCCAGCAATATTTTCTGGAGGTATTTGACGACTGGCGCATCGTCGACCTCGGCGCTGGCCGCCTCGTCTTTCTTTGATTGCTCGTCATCATTGGTAAAATCCAGCTCATCCATATCGCCGACATCGAGATTTTTCATCGAGGTATCGCTGGATTCAACCACTTTTTCGATCAGCTTGCCCAGCTTGTCATCTTCGACGACGATTTGTTCGACTGAAAGATTGGTCTGAAAGCGAATATCCGTGGCAGTCTGGAGATTGGTTGGATCGGAGGTGGCGATAAAAAGCTGGCTTCCGCGCTGGGCGATCGGAAGAATTCGGCGACTTTGCAGTGTGGCTGGCTCAACCAGTCCCTTGGGGAGCTGCTCGGTATCGATGGCATTCAAATCGAACAAGGGAAAGCCGAAAGTCCGGGAAGCGAACTCAGCGACCTGCAACGCGCTTAGCTTGTTGCTCTGAACTAGCTGGCTAACAAAACTGAGGTTGGAGGTCTTTGCCTGTGCATTGATGGCGTCCGCATCTGCATCCAGCAGTAGACCCTGCTGAACCATGGAGCGGGCTAATCCGCTCAAACCGGGGGTGGGCGCTGCAGCAGCCATGGAATATTAATGATCCTTGTCGTCTTGAATTAAAGAAACGGCCTAATAATGCCCCCTGCATGGGGGTTTGTAAAGCCAGCGGTCAAGCGTGCAAAAATGGTTCAAGGTACAACTGCAAAAATCTTGACGGTTTTGATGGATCGGTCCTGGGTTTGCAGTATTTCCATTGTCATTCCGGCTACCTTGAGGCTGATGCCGGCTTCCGGGATATTTTCAAGATGTTCCAGGATCAGGCCATTCAGGGTTTTTGGTCCGTCCAGAGGAAAAGCCAAGCCTAATTTTCTGTTCAAGTCGCGTAGCAGGCTGCCCCCATCCACCACCCATGAGCCATCCTCTTGCAAATGAAATGCAGAGCCCTGGGCGGGTGCGTGGGTGGTGAATTCACCCACGATTTCCTCCAGGATATCTTCCAGACTGACTAGCCCGAGCAACTCACCGTATTCGTCTACAACCAGACCAAGCCTTCTCTGATTCTCCTGAAAATTCTGTAACTGCGTAAACAGTGACGTCCCTGCCGGGATGAAATAGGGTTCACGCATGACCTCTCTGACCGAGTCGGCATCCAGTTTGCCGAGCTGCGTCTGATGGAAGATTTTTCGAATGTGAATCAGGCCGATGATGTTATCCAGTTGTCCCTGATAAATGGGGATGCGCGTGTGGTGGCAGGTTGAAAGCTGGTGGTGGATTTCATCTGCTGGTGCATCCAGGTCAATGGCTTCAATCTGGTTGCGTGGTGTCATGACATCGTTGACGGTAATTTTTTCCAGCTCGAACAGATTGACGAGAATGCTTTGATGTTTATGCGGAATAAAGTGAGCTTCCTCCAGGACGAGTGTTCTGAGTTCTTCCAGGCTCAGGCTGGAGTTGTTTGCGGCCCCTGGTTTCAGGTGCAGAATTTTCAACAGCCCCCGCACGAACAGATTGACGAACCACACGACCGGGTAAAAAAGTTTGAGCAGAGGGGCGAGAATGAAGCTCAGTGGCAGGGCGATCCGCTCGGGGTAGGCTGCACCCATGACTTTGGGAGTGATCTCGCTGAAAACCAGAATAACAAACGTGACCGCCAGCGTTGCGATAGAGAGTGTCAGTTCGCTTTCGCCCATCAGTCGGACGGTGATGACAGTCACCAGCGTAGCCGAGGCGGCATTGATCAGATTGTTGCCAAGCAGGATAACGCCGAGCAATTTGTCGGTCTGTGCCAGCAGGCTTGATGTCAATTTTGCGCCGCGATGCCCGGATTGAGCCAGATGTTTTAGTCGATAGCGGTTGAGCGCCATCATGCTGGTTTCTGAAATTGAAAAGAAACCGGAGAGAATCAGCAGTGCTACCAGTGTGCCCAGCAATACGCTTAAGGGAATATCGTCCAAAAATTAGTCCAGGATCTTGATTCGGTGGTCTGGGCTTTAACGGCCCAGCAGGATTTCCAGAACAAACTTGCTGCCGATGTAGGCCAGGAAAAGTGATACACAACCGCTCAGGGTCCAGACGATAGCGGTTCGGCCTCGCCAGCCGTAAAAATGCCTGCCACCCAGGAGCGTGGCGTAGATCAGCCATGAAATCAGGGCGAACAAGGTTTTATGGGTGAGTTGTAGTGGCTGGTCGAAAATTTCCTCGGAAAATAGCATGCCGCTGGCGAGGGTGAGCGTCAGAAAGATGAACCCCGCCCACAGGATGCGGAACAGAAGATGCTCCATGGTCAATAGCGGGGGCAGTCGCTTCAGAAGGCTGGACAAGTGTCTGGAATGCAGTTGCTGTTCGGAGAATGCCATCAGCAAGGCGTGCAAGCCAGCGATGGTAAACAAGCTATAAGCCAGAATGGCGATGTGCAAATGAACCTTGAATAGTGCTTGCCCGGTATGTGGCAGGATATGTCCGGAGGGGAATAACAAAGGGGTTGCCAGGCTGATTGCTGCAAAAGGGAGCACAAAGCCCTGCAGGCCTTCGAGATTGTTTCTCAGGCTGGCGAGCCAATAGACGGCGACAGTCATCCAGGCGATGGCCGACAAGGCATCTCCCACGCTGAGGTGCAAGCCGTCTGGCTGAAAAATGGTCTGGTACAGAATGCTGGCATGCAGCAACAAAGGCAGCAGAATGGCTGGCTTTTCCCAGGCGAAAGGCAGGATCGTTGCGTGCGGGGGATGCCAGAGGCTGCGCCAGAAATAGATTCCCAGCCCGGCATACAGCAAGGCAGTAACGAAAAGAGGTAATAAATGCAGCATGGTTTAGGCTAAAATTCGACCTTTCGATTCTACACCATCCCCTTCCAGGAACGCACCATGTTCGATCATCTCTCCGAGCGCCTGTCCGGCGTCATCAAAAACCTGCGCGGGCAGGCGCGGCTGACTGAGGCAAATATCCAGGATGCCATGCGGGAAGTGCGCATGGCCTTGCTGGAAGCGGATGTTGCCCTGCCTGTCGTCAAGGATTTTATCACCCGAGCCAAGGATCGCGCGTTGGGTCAAGACGTTCTTTCCAGTCTGACACCCGGCCAGGCCGTCGTACAGGTCGTCCACCAGGAATTGACCCGGCTGATGGGCGAGCATAATGCCACGCTTGATCTGGCGGCCAGGCCGCCAGCGGTTATCCTGCTGGCTGGCTTGCAAGGAGCCGGAAAAACAACGACCGCAGGAAAGCTGGCGAAGTTTTTGCGCGAGCAGATGAAAAAGAAAGTTCTGCTGACCAGTTGCGACGTCTATCGGCCTGCCGCAATCGAACAACTGAAAACGCTGGCACAACAACTCGGGACGGATTTTTTCCCGTCACAGCCGGATCAGCAGCCGGAAAAAATCGCAGCCGACGCACTGGATTACGCGCGCAAGCATTTTCATGATGTGCTTATTGTGGATACCGCCGGTCGGCTTGCCATAGACGAAGCGATGATGGATGAGATCAAGCGCCTCCATGCGGTAGTCAATCCAGTGGAAACACTGTTTGTGGTCGATGCGATGCAGGGCCAGGATGCTGTGAATACAGCCAAGGCCTTTAGTGACGCCCTGCCGCTGACGGGCGTGATTCTGACCAAGCTGGACGGTGATGCGCGTGGTGGCGCCGCCCTGTCGGTGCGGCATGTGACCGGCAAGCCAATCAAATTTGTCGGCGTGGGTGAGAAGGTCTCTGGGCTGGAAGCCTTTCACCCTGAGCGCATGGCATCGCGCCTGCTCGGCATGGGCGATGTCCTGTCGCTGATCGAGGATGCGCAGCGCGGCGTAGATCAGGAAGAGGCGCAGAAGCTGGCCAAAAAACTAAAATCCGGAAAATCCTTTGATCTGGAAGATTTCAAGCAGCAGATGCAGCAGATGAAAAAAATGGGCGGCATCAACGCGATGATGGACAAGTTGCCCGGGCAGTTAAGCCAGATGGCGGCAGGAAAACAGGTTGATGATAAAGCTATCGATCGGCTGGAAGGCATCATCAATTCCATGACCGCGCTGGAGCGACGCCAGCCGGAATTGATCAAGGCATCGCGCAAGCGCCGGATTGCGGCAGGGGCTGGCGTGCAGGTGCAGGAAGTCAACCGATTATTGGGGCAATTCGAGCAGACGCAGAAAATGATGAAAATGTTTACCAAAGGTGGCGGCATGGCCAAGATGATGCGAGGCATGAAGGGCATGTTGCCGGGAATGCGATAAGTCACTTGATTTTTATATCGGAAATGGCGTAGAATCGCGCTCTTTTTTCGTGTTTTAACGCTTTCTAAGGCAAAACAAATGGTTATTATTCGACTCGCTCGCGGTGGCGCCAAGAAGCGCCCTTTTTACAATCTGGTGGTTGCGGATTCACGCGAGCGCCGCGATGGGCGCTTTATCGAGCGCCTGGGGTTTTACAACCCGGTCGCTCCCGAAGGTCAGGAAGCATTGCGCATCAATGTCGAGCGCATTTCTCACTGGCAGTCCCAAGGCGCGCAGTTGTCCGATGCAGTAGCCAAGCTGGTCAAGCGCGCAGGTGCTGCCGCTGCCTGATGACCTGATGGTCATGGGGCGCGTGAGTGTCCCATTCGGCGTGCGTGGTTGGGTGAAGGTGCAAACTTTTACCGAAACGCTGGATAGTTTGCTGGACTATCCGTCCTGGTGGCTAAATCACGACGGACAGTGGCGCGAAGTGAAAGTGCTGGATTGCGAGGCGCACGCCAAGACGCTGGTAGCGCATCTGGCAGGCTGTGATGACAGGGAAGCCGCGTTGGCGCTGCGTCACCATGAAATCGCCGTGCCCCGCCAGAGCTTGCCGCAGGTTGAAGAAAACGAGCACTATTGGGTCGATCTGATCGGCCTGAATGTGATCAACCTGCAACAGCAATCGCTGGGCGTGGTCAGTACGTTGATGCAGACCGGAGCGAATGACGTGCTGGTCGTCGATGGCGAGCGGCAGCGCTTGATCCCATTCATACGTCAGGTCGTACTTGAGGTGGATCAGAAAGCCAAGCAGATACGCGTCGACTGGGGCATGGACTATTGATCCCGTTCCAGTTTGATGTCATCACGCTGTTTCCGCCCATGTTCGAGGCGCTGACAGCCAGTGGCATTACCCGGCGAGCCAAAGAGCAGGAAAGTTATTGCTTGCGATTGTGGAATCCGCGTGACTTCACAACCAACAGCTACCGTACCGTCGATGATCGCCCTTACGGTGGCGGGCCTGGCATGGTGATGCTGGCAGATCCACTGGAGCAAGCGATTTCTGCGGCGCGTTCGGCTCAAGTGGATGCCGGTGTTATCAGAACCAGAGTGGTCTATCTGTCGCCCCAAGGCCAGGTGCTTAACCATCAAAAAGTGATGGATCTGCTGGCGGACGAAGGGCTGATATTGCTGGCCGGGCGTTACGAGGGCGTAGATGAACGCCTCTTGGAACGGCAGGTTGATGAAGAAATTTCCATTGGCGACTATGTGCTGTCGGGGGGTGAACTCCCCGCCATGGTGCTGATGGATAGCATGATCCGGCAATTGCCGGGCGTGCTGGGTGATGCGGAATCGGCTGAGCAGGATTCATTTGTAAATGGCTTGCTGGATTACCCGCACTATACCCGGCCGGAAATTTATCATGACGAGCGCGTCCCGGATGTATTGATGTCCGGACATCACGCCGTGATACAGAAGTGGCGGCTGAAACAGGCTTTGGGACGTACCTGGGAACGCCGCCCGGATTTGCTGGCGACACGCCAGTTGAGCAAAGAGGAGTCTCGGCTGCTGACAGAGTATCAGCAGGAACAAGACGCCATACAAAAAAAGGAAAGCAACAAATGAACATCATTGAACAATTAGAGCAGGAAGAAATTGCCCGTCTGGGTAAAACCATTCCCGCTTTTGCGCCAGGCGACACTGTTGTCGTTCAGGTAAAGGTCAAGGAAGGTACGCGTGAGCGTCTGCAAGCTTACGAAGGCGTGGTGATTTCCAAACGCAATCGTGGCCTGAATTCCAATTTCATCGTCCGTAAAATTTCTTCCGGCGAAGGCGTGGAGCGTACTTTCCAGGTCTACTCGCCGCTGGTCGCCAGCATCGAAGTCAAGCGCCGTGGCGACGTTCGCCGCGCCAAGCTGTACTACCTGCGCGACCGCTCCGGCAAGTCAGCTCGTATCAAGGAAAAGCTGCCTAACCGCAAGCAGGCTCCTGCCGCTTAAAAACCGGCCAACTCACCCATGGGCGGCTGTCTGTGGGTGAGTCACTCTCGGGCTCCTCTCTCTGGGATGAAAACTTATCAAGCCATTTTGCCCGTCCCCTTTGGCAAACTCGGCATCCTGTCTGACTCCGCGCACTTGTTTGGCATTGATTTTCTAAGCCACGATGCCGCGCCACTCCTACCGCAAAACCCTGTCGCCAAAGCAGCCTGCCAACAATTGCTGGCTTATCTGGAAAACTCTGCGTTTCATTTCGACCTGCCTATTCACCCGCATGGAACCCTGTTTCAGCAACGGGTCTGGCAAGCATTGGCTGACATTCCCTGCGGCAAAACCGAAACCTATGGCGCGCTGGCAAGCCAACTGAAGTCGGCTGCATTGGCCATCGGCCAGGCCTGCGGCGCCAACCCCGTGCCGATCGTGATTCCCTGTCATCGCGTGCTGGGCAAACGTGGCCTGGGCGGTTTCATGCATCACCGCGACGGCAATCCACTCGACATCAAGCGCTGGCTTTTAACGCATGAACGCGCTCAATTCCCTCTCTCCTAACTCTCTCCCAGCAGAGTCTAGCCCCCTCCCCAACCCTCCCCCGCAAGCGGGAGAGGGGGCAATGGTGAGGGGCGATTGTTTTGATCTGAGGGACGCAGGCTCGCTGCGCGAGTTTCACGTTAGACTTCTGGACGAATTCTGTGATGCCATGTGGCTTGAAGAGGGCTTGTCGCGCAATACGCTGGAAAGTTATCGCCGCGACCTCAGGCAGTTTGCCGAATGGCTGGCGCAGCAAGGCTCGTCGTTGCTGGAAGCCGCTCAAGCCGACTTGCTGGCCTATATTTCCTGGCAGTATGCCAATCAGGCCAGCGCACGCACCAGCAGTCGCAGCCTGTCGAGTCTGAGGCGGCTATACCGCTACCTGCTCAGACAAGGAAAAATCAAAATTGACCCCACACTGCGCATCGACATGCCCAAGCTGCCGCGCGGCTTGCCCAAGGGTTTGAGCGAAGCGGACGTGGAAGCCTTGCTCGACGCGCCGGATGAGGGTGATGTTCTCGGGATTCGGGATCGCGCCATGCTGGAAACTCTCTATGCGACCGGCTTGCGCGTCACGGAACTGGTGGGTTTGCCGCTGTCGGGCCTGAGCCTGGACATGGGCGTGGTGCGGGTAATGGGCAAGGGCGCCAAGGAAAGACTGGTACCGTTGGGGGAGCAGGCGCTGGAGAGTCTTGAACGTTACCTCCGCGAGTCCCGCCCAGCCTTGCTGAATGGCCGAACCAGCGCCGCTGTGTTCGTTACCCAGCGCGGCGCAGCGATGACGCGCCAAGCCTTCTGGTATCTCATCAAACGCCATGCGGCCCAAGCGGGTTTGACGGCCGCCTTGTCACCCCACACTTTGCGCCACGCCTTCGCCACACACTTGCTGAATCATGGCGCCGACCTGAGAGTGGTTCAAATACTGCTTGGGCACACCGATATTTCAACTACGCAGATTTACACCCATGTGGCGCGGGAACGCTTGAAGAACCTGCATCGCCAGCACCATCCGCGTGGCTGAATTGTTATTCCCCCGCTACCGTCATCTGTCCGATCAGAATCGACCCGCATTGACGTGATCTGTGAGGCAGGATGTCGTTGCCAATGGCGACGATATTGCGGAGCATTTCCTTGAGATTTCCTGCGATGGTGATTTCTTCGACCGGATATTGAATCTCCCCGCCTTCAACCCAGAAACCGGCAGCCCCGCGCGAATAATCGCCGGTGACGGCATTGACGCCCTGGCCGAGCAGTTCGGTCACCAGCAGACCGGTTCCCATGGTGGCGAGCAGTGACTCGAAGTCGTGGCCGGTGTCCGCGAGGATCAGGTTATGGCTGCCGCCTGCGTTGCCGGTGGTGGTCATGCCGAGCTTGCGCGCCGAGTAGCTGCCCAGGAAATAGCCCTGCAGCACTCCGTCCCGGATGACGTCACGGGCGCGGGTCGCCACGCCTTCGTTGTCAAATGGGCTGCTGCCCATGCCTTTGGCGAGGTGAGGCTGTTCGCTCAGTTGAACCAGCGGAGAAAAAATTTCCTTGCCCAGACTATCGAGCAGAAATGACGATTTGCGGTACAGGCTGCCGCCGCTGACTGCGCCGACAAAATGCCCGATCAGGCCTGAAGCAATCGACGCTTCAAACAGCACCGGCACTTGCATGGTTTTCAGTTTGCGGGCGTCCAGGCGGCGCACGGTGCGCAGACCCGCCGTGCGGCCAATTATCTCGGGCGCGTCCAGATCGTCGGCAGCGCGCGCGGAGGAGTACCAGTAGTCACGCTGCATGCCGTGTGGTGATTCGGCGACCACCGCGCAACTGATGCTTTGGCGTGAGCTGGGGTAGCCGCCGATGAAGCCCAGGCTGTTGGCGTAGACGAACAGCGATTCGTGCGTCGAAACGCTGGCGCCCTCGGAGTTGTTGATGCGGCTATCCACAGCCATGGCGGACTGCTCACAGACTTTTGCCAGGCTGATGGCCTGCTCGACCCCCAATTCCCACGGGTGGTAGAGATCGAGATCGGGGATGTCTTTTGCCAGCAGGGCTTCATCTGCAAGGCCGGCGAACTCATCGCTGGCGGTATGTCTGGCAATGCTACAGGCGGCCTTGACGGTGTCGAGGATGGCGTCTGGAGAGAAATCCGAGGTACTGGCATGGCCGCGCCGATGGCCGAAGTGGACGGTGACGCCCAAGCCTTTATCCCGGTTGTATTCGATGGTTTCCACTTCATTCTGGCGCACTGAAACATTTTGTCCAAAAGCCTGAGAAACCTCGGCCTCGCAGGCGCTGGCGCCGGCGTTTTTGGCTTGCTTGAGAATATCCTGTGAAATTTGCTGGAGGGTGGAAAACGAGTGGGAAAAGCGGGAATCCTGCACGGCTGTAAACTCATTGATGGGTGAATAGATTATGATAACAACTTTAAGTCTAAATTAAGCGAAATGATGCAGAACTGGGAACAGAATCAGGAACAAAGTGGTGAAGATGACGATGAAATCAGTCGCTCCCAGAACAAGCGCGATGCAGAAGCCTTGCAGGATATCGGCGAGCGGCTCATCAAGTTGAATAACGCCCAACTGAACCAACTGGGTCAACTGGATATTCCGGAAAAGCTGCTGGACGCGGTGCGTGAAGCCAAACGCCTGACGGCTAACGGCGCCATTCGTCGCCAGAAGCAGTACATCGGGAAGCTGATGCGCAACACCGACCCGACCCCCATTCTGGAAAAATTCGCCGAGTGGGATGGCAGCAGCCGCGAACAGGCGGCCAAATTTCATCAGCTCGAGCGCTGGCGCGACAGGCTGCTCACGGACGACAAGGCGATTAGCGCGCTGGTGCTGGCTCACCCGGCGGCCGATGTTCAGCGTCTGCGCACGCTGGTTCGCAACGCACACAAGGAGCTGGCCGCCAACCGCCCTCCCAAAAGCAGCCGCGAGCTTTTCAAGGAACTACGCCACTTGATCGTCAACGACAATACGCCGCAACAAGACACAGATAATCAGCAACAAGACACGGATAATCAGGAAGACTAAACCATGCCCGTCAACCTCGCGCCGCTACAGGCGGAAAAACTCTTGCCCGTCAAAGGCATCTCGCTGGGAATCGCCGAGGCCGGCATCAAAAAACCTGGCCGCAAGGATTTGCTGGTCATGCGACTGGGAGAGCATGCCCGTGTAGCGGGCGTGTTTACGCTTAACCGCTTCTGTGCCGCTCCGGTTACGTTGTGTCGCCAGCATTTGCTGTCCGGCCAGGCCATCCGCGCGCTGGTCGTGAATACCGGCAATGCCAATGCCGGTACGGGTGAGGTCGGCATGGCGCACGCCCGGCAAACCTGTGCTGAACTGGCCAGGCTGCTGGACTGCCAGGAAGCACAGATATTGCCCTTCTCCACCGGCGTCATCCTTGAACCCCTGCCGGTCGAAAAGATTCTGGCTGGACTGCCTGCTGCCATCTCCAATCTCAAGGAAAGCAACTGGTTCGACGCCGCGCACGCCATCATGACCACCGACATCCAGCCCAAGGCCGCTTCGAGCCAGATCGTGTTGGGCGGCAAGACCGTCACCATTACCGGCATCGCCAAAGGCTCCGGCATGATTCACCCCAACATGGCGACCATGCTGGGGTATATCGCGACCGATGCGGCTATCGCCCCCGCGCTGCTGCAATCGCTGGTGAAACATGCCGCCAACCAGTCTTTCAACTGCATTACAGTGGATGGCGACACTTCCACCAATGATTCCTTCATGCTGATTGCCACGGGCGAAGCCGAGGCAGCGGAGGTTACAGATGCCGACAGCCCGGAGTTCATCGCCTTGAGCCGAGCCGTCACCGACATCGCCCGGACGTTGGCGCAAGCCATAGTGCGCGATGGTGAAGGCGCGACCAAATTCATGACGATTGAGGTGGAAGGCGGCAAAACCCAAGCCGAATGCCGTCAGGTGGCTTACGCCATTGCCCGCTCGCCACTGGTCAAAACCGCCTTTTTTGCCTCCGACCCCAATCTGGGCCGAATCCTGGCAGCCATTGGTTACGCCGGTGTCGCCGACCTCGATGTCAGCCTGCTCAAGCTGTATCTGGGCGATGTGCTGGTGGCCGAAAACGGTGGGCGCGCCGCGAATTACCAGGAGAAAGACGGCCAGCGCGTGATGAAAGAAGCCGAAATTCTGGTGCGGGTTCAACTCGGTCGGGATGAAGCTCATGCTACGGTCTGGACCTGCGATTTTTCTTACGATTATGTGAAAATCAATGCCGAGTACCGGAGCTGAACCTATTTTTGTAGGTGCGAATTTATTCGCACATAACCGCCTGATTGTGCGAATAAATTCGCACCTACAGACTTGCAGGTTGAAACAATGCTGAATAATCAGATTGAATCCATGAAAATTCTCGACCCTGCTGCGGGTCTGAGCGAAGAGGAATCCGCCGATCTCACCCGCCAACTCAAGGAAAAACTCGCGCAACTTGAGCAGGCGACAGGCTCGCTGGAGCGCGCGCGCTTGCAACTGGATGTTGCGGAGATACTCTCTTGGCTGGAGCGCAAGCCCGAGGCGTGGCTGCTGGCACGCGAAGCTTTTAATGCGGCGCTCGCGGAGCACTCCTGGCAGGATGCCGTCGAAGCCTGTAATGTGCTTTACCAGGCCGGGCAAGCCGACTCCATCCCCGCGCTAGGCATGGGCGTGTGGCTGGCAGTGACCTTCCCTATCGAATCGGATCTGACCTATGCCATGCTCGACCATATCGTCGATGAAACGCCCAATAATTCGGATGGCGCCGCGCTGGCAGCGATCACGGCGCGCTATGTGATCGACTTGCGTGCCGATGACGCCAGCCACGAAAGCCTGAGCCTGCTGGCAAACAATCTGGTCGCGCGTGTCGCCTTGCGGCACAGCAACGTGCAGGATCAGCGAGGCCTGGATGCCTGGTTGAATGAGTTGGATTTGCGTGATCCGCAAGTTTTTCTGCCGCGACTTGGCAAGGTAGTAAATGCGATCGTAGGTGAAAACTGGTGGTTCGACCGGGATGTGATTCGGGCGATGTTGCCTGATTAGCAGAAGTCACGGTGCTGTGTAGGAGCTTTGGGCGGCACGAATATCGCGGCTGCGGCCGACTCCTACGCGTCCTGTTTCCCCGACCCCACATACAACCAAGCCAGCCCAATCAACGCGGCCAGCAGCGATGAAGCCAGAATGCCGAGCTTGGCATCCTCAAAGTGCTGCGGGTCGGAAAAGGCCATGCCGCCGATGAACAGCGACATGGTGAACCCTATCCCACCTAGCCAGGCTGCGCCGGTCAGGTGACGCCAGTTCATGCCATGTGGCATGCGCCCAAGCGCTGACTTGATGACCAGCCAGCTACCGAGGCTGATGCCCACGAATTTTCCGATCACCAGTCCGGCCATGACACCCAACGTGACTGGTTCGCCGATCGAGCGACCGATGTTAATGCTGCTGAAATCGATGCCGGCATTCGCCAGCGCAAAAATCGGAATGACCAGAAACGTGACCCAGGCACTGAGGCCGTGTTCCATGCGCTGCAGCGGCGGTTGCACCGCCACGGCAGCCAGTTCCACGTTTTCGGCAATGGTGGCCATGCGGTGATTGCTGAGTGGCGTGTCGGGCGTATTAGGGTCAAGCACTACTATGTGAAATTTGCCGCTCAGTTCCTTGAGCCTCTGGTCGAACTGTGCGGGTGAAAAAGCCGGTCTGGCCGGGATGCACAGTGCCAGCAGGATGCCTGCGATGGTGGCATGCAAGCCGCTTTTTAGTGTCAGATACCACATGATGGCGCCAACCAGCACATAGGGCAGGGCGTGGCGGATGCCGCCCCGGTTGAACAGCACCAGCAGGATCAACATGCCGCCTGCTGACAAAAGTGCCGTCATGTCGATTCCATGGGTGTAAAAAAGGGCAATCACGAACACGGCGCCCAGATCGTCGGCGATGGCCAGCGCGGTCATGAAGATGATCAGGGAACGCGGTACGCGCCATGCCAGCAGAACCAGAATCCCGATGGCAAAGGCAATATCCGTCGCCATGGGAATGCCCCAGCCGGAAGCTGTGGGCGTGCCCGCATTGAATGCCATGTAGACCAGCGCCGGGACTGCCATGCCGCCGATGGCCGCGCCGATGGGCAGGGCGGCATCCTGGATGGAGGATAGCTCGCCGACCAGAATTTCCCGCTTGATTTCAAGCCCGACCAGCAGGAAAAACAGCGCCATCAATCCGTCATTTACCCAGTGGTGTAGCGTAAGCGTGAGCGTCCACTCGCCGACCCCGAGCGTCAGCGGCTGTTCCCAAAAATAATGGAAGGCGCTGCCCCAGTTGGAATTGGCGATCAACAGGGTCAGGATGGAGGTGGCGATCAGGACGATGCCGCCCGCCGTGGTGCGCCGGAGAAAACGTTCAAAAGGAGAGAGTATCTGGCCGAACAGGGGTTCCAGCGGGTAAAGCAGTTTTTTATTGGGAAATAACATCGGATTTTTGTTTGCTCAAGAGTGAATCAGCTTCGTTGCGTCGCAGAAATTTCCACGGCAAGGGGAGCAGGCCCGGCACGCAAGCCATGTATTCGCGGTAAACATTTCCGTGATAAGCCAGCAGTTTATGCTCTTCCAGACGGGAACCGATGATCAGATAGAGTGTGATCATGCTGCTGCTCAATAACATGGACTGGTTCATGTCGCGCGTCCAGATCAGCAGCAGGCCGAGAAAATACCAGGGATGGCGCACGAAGCGATGCAGAGGAGAAATCCGGAAGCCTTCCTCGTCCTCAACCCGGCCAGTCCGCGCGCGCCACTGGCGCAAGCCCAGGAATGCCTGCAAATCGTAGGGGCTCGAAAACAGAAAACCCAGCAATGCCACCCCGGCGATACCATTGGCTGCCCAGGCGGCGTAGCCCTGCCACTGCCAGAGGGCGTCGCCAGGATACTGGTAGGTCAGCCAGGCGCCAGGGATCAGCAGCAACACGGCCAGAATGTTGAAAATGAGTCTGTAAGCGGGTAGCCAATCTGGATGTTGCCGCGCCACCCAGCGTTTGGCGCCCAAGGCGGCCAGGGTGGAATGCAAAACAAAGTAGATTAGCCAGAATAGGGCAAGTGGGATTATTTCCATGTGTAGTCAGTCCTGTTTCAAAAAATGACGCGTCTGTTCAGACGCTGCTACGCCGAATATCCTGACCCCTTTGATCTCGGTGATGATGCGGGCGTTTTTCCGCTGCGACATATTGCAGATATTGATGAGTAAGATGCGATCCCTGAATCCAAGGATCATTACCTCGCACAGGGTTTGCATTGGACTTACAATAAAATTACAGCTAGTGATCGAGGACTGTTGTGTGATGTTAGTCTCAATACTGTTTAGTTTATCCATTTCCTGCCGCTATACAATCCATGTTACCAGTGGAGAAGATGACATGGCGAGAATCAAGAATGAATTGCCGGGCGGAGCGCGACTGGCGGATTACCTTACGGTGGGATACTTGGCAATG
>JAUYFQ010000036.1 GCA_030690895.1 Sulfuricellaceae bacterium | reverse complement strand
CATTGCCAAGTATCCCACCGTAAGGTAATCCGCCAGTCGCGCTCCGCCCGGCAATTCATTCTTGATTCTCGCCATGTCATCTTCTCCACTGGTAACATGGATTGTATAGCGGCAGGAAATGGATAAACTAAACAGTATTGGACTTAAGCCGGTTTCTTTTCGTTTTCCAGCGCCTTGTCGGAAATTTCCTTGTACAGGGAGATACTCATCGCTGCCAGTTCCTGATATTCGGGATGCCGGTCGATAAATGAATGAATCTTCTGCGCATCGGTAAAGACTTCCTGCAGAAAATTGAGATCGTATTCATCCAGTTTTTCGCCGCGATCGACTTTTTCCTTCAGTGCCAGGGCACGGGGCAGACGCTGAGTGCTGAACCGCTCCAGTACAACTTCGACCAGACCTTCGTCTTGCTGACTCATGCTCATTTGTCCTGCTCCTGATTGGTTTACGATCCAGAGAGTTTAACTGGATAATGTGAACTATCCCAGATCGTGAGGTCAACGTGAACAACTTTTATAACACAGCCATTGTCAGCATCCTCTTTACCTTGACCTTGCTGCTGGCAGCCTTTGCTGTTCTCAAGCCATTCCTGCTGGCGATTCTATGGGCAGCGATCATTGCGCTGGCATCGTGGCCGCTGCACCGGAAAATTCTTGCCGCACTGGGTGGGCGATCCACACTCTCGGCTGCCGTCAGCACGCTGGTCATCGCCATCTCCCTTGTTGCACCCATGGTATTACTGGCGATTCACCTGATCATCGACGTCAACGCGGTCATCGCCTACCTGCTGGAGGCGGATGCCATGGGCAAAGCTGCGCCCGTCTGGCTGGACAAAGTGCCTGTAGCCGGCGCCTACCTGTTGGAAAAATGGGAAATCATTTTGGCGCAACCACACCAGCTCAGCACGTTTGCCGAGGAATGGATGAGCACCCAATTCAATCTCGCGCAGAAACTGGCCCAGCTCGTTGTGCTTGATTTTACCGGCAGGCTGGCAACCCTGGCATTCGCGCTGTGGGTGCTGTTTTTCTTCTATCGTGACGGCGATTTTCTAATTCGTAAAATCAACATCATGGGCTACAAGTGGTTGCAACGGCGCTGGCCTTCCTATTCGCACAGCGTCCCCAGCGCGGTCAAGGGCGCAGTCAACGGCCTGGTCGTGATCGGATTCGGGGAGGCCATCATTTTCAGCGCACTGTTCGAGGCAGTCAGCCTGCCTTCGGCTTTCATTCTGGGCGTGTTGGCGGCCATTCTCGCGTTGATACCCCTTGCCGCGCCACTCATGCTGGCCTTGATTGCCGTACTGCTATCCCTGCAGGGGCTGACGATGACGGGGATTTATATCTTCATTTTCGGAACAGCCGTCATCATGGCAGCCGACTACGTCATTCGCCCCTGGATGATCCAGGGTTCGACCGAACTGCCTTTTCTGGCCGTCCTCTTCGGTTTTCTGGGCGGAATCGCATCCATGGGCATCGTCGGCCTGATCATCGGCCCGGTCATCCTGGCGCTGTTCAATGTGCTGCTGCGTGAAGCCAGTATCGACGAGTCGGTTGATCTGGGGGTTTGATCCGCCATCGGTCGCTTCCGTAGCTTCCCGCAATCACCCAAAACTCGCGTATTCATTGGCTCTTCCCGCTTCATCCTTGTTCATCACACTTGAATCCCGTGCATCTTCGGAATTCCCCTTTGGCTCCCTCCCCCTCACTCAATGTGTTACGCAGGTTTCGCTAGAGACACCTACTTTTGGTTTTCTTCGTGCCCTCCGTGTACTCCGTGGTTCAAAATAAAAATTTAATCTCTTATAATTGGCACTTCCCTATTTATTGCCCGCACCATGAAAAATACCGCAACCCTGCTCATCAGTTGCCCCGACCGCAAGGGTCTGGTGGCGACCATTGCCGAATTTCTGTACCGCCACAATGCCAACATTCTGCATGCCGACCAACATCAGGATAGCGAGAACAATCTTTTCCTGATGCGGGTGGAATGGGATCTGCACGATTTCAACCTGAATCCAGACGAGTTTCACCAGCAATTTGAGCCTATCGCCAACGAATTTCAGATGAAATGGCGGCTGGCGCTGTCCAGCCACCGACCCAAAATCGCCATTTTCGTCTCGCGTTATGATCACTGCCTGGCCGATCTGCTATATCGTCATCAGGCAGGCGAGCTGCATTGTGATATCCCGCTGATTGTCAGCAACCACGCCGACAACAAATGGCTGGCCGACGCTTACCGTATACCCTTTCAGCACATCGAGGTTCACAAGGATGCCAAGGCTGAAGCGGAGAAGGACCAGCTCGCCCTGCTACGCCACCACCATATCGATCTTGTCATTCTGGCTCGCTACATGCAGGTGCTATCGCCGGACTTCATCCGCCATTACCCCAGCCGCATCATCAACATTCACCATTCATTTTTGCCGGCATTCCACGGTGCGAAGCCCTACCACCGGGCATTCGAGCGGGGCGTGAAGCTGATCGGCGCAACCAGCCATTACGTTACAGAAACATTGGACGATGGCCCCATCATCGAGCAGGACGTGTCGCGCATCTCGCACCGGGATGCACTGGAGGACCTGATTCAGAAGGGAGCGGACCTGGAAAAAATCGTGCTTTCTCGCGCAGTGCGCTGGCACATTGAAAACCGGGTTCTGGTTTACGCCAACAAGACCGTGGTGTTTGATTAGTCTCTGGTCAGTCAAATGATGCAAGAAATATCCGGAAATGACACACATGGCTCAACAACCCGAAGCTTTTTCACGTGCCATCATTGACGCCCAGCTTGCCGACCAGGGATGGAAGGTAACTGACGGCGTCAGTGTTCGCTTTGAATACACGTTGGCCGATGGAAAAAGAGCGGATTATCTTCTCTGCGACCGCCATGGAAAGGGTCTGGCCGTTATCGAGGCCAAGCGAAGCACCACCAATGCCGCTGATGCTGCTGACCAAGCGCGACATTACGCCGAGCAGGCCAATGTCCCGTTTATCTTCCTCTCCAACGGTAACGAAATCCGCTTCTGGGACTGGCAGCGCGAAGCCCACCCGCGCCCGGTCAAGACGTTTTTCTCGCAATCCGATCTTGAACGCCGTGCCGCCGTGGGACAGATGCGCGTCGATCCGCTTGGCGTCGCCATCGACCAGCGCATTGCCGGGCGCGACTATCAACTAGAGTGCATCGAAACACTCTGCCGCGAAATCGGGTTAGGCAGGCGCAAGTTGCTGGTGGAGATGGCCACCGGCACCGGCAAGACCCGCACCGCCGCCGCGCTCATCAAGCGCCTGTTCGCGGCCAACGTCGTCACCCGCGTATTGTTCTTGGTGGATCGCATCCCGCTGGCGCTGCAAGCCGAGGATGCGTTCACCGAGCATGTGAAGGAACTGCCCTGTTACGTGCTGCGTGCTGGTCGGCGGTTTCAGGATCAGCAGCGCATCACCATCACCACCTTGCAGTCGATGGTGACGAATATCTACCATGAATATTCCTCCGGTTATTTCGATCTCATCATCACCGACGAATGTCACCGCAGCATCTATGGCAAGTGGCGCAAGGTGCTGGAGCACTTCGACGGCATCCAGATCGGCCTGACCACCACGCCCTGCGTCAAGCCGCCTAATGAAGACGGCACACCTGATGACGCAACCGCCTTCGTGCGCGACACCCTGCGTTTTTCGGTGTGGACCAGCCCACTTTTTCCTACACGCTCAAACGCGCCATCGACGACGGTTATCTCGTCGGCTATCAAATCTACAGAGCCCAGACGGTCAAGACTGCCACGGCGGACGGCACAATCAAGATTCTGCGCGAGGACATCCAGTGGGACGGACTGGACGCCAAGACGCACAAAGAACTCGAAGATGCCTTCACAGCAGCTGCGAATCTTAAAGCCGCCGGAAGCGTTCATCCGTATCGAGGCCAACGCGCTAGAACGCAAATTCACCATTCCCGCGCGCAATCAGGCCATCGTGCGCGAATTCCGCAAGGTGATGGAAGAAGGCTATACCGACAAAAACAACTATCTGCGCAAGCCCTTGATCGGCAAAACCATCGTTTTCGCCGTCACCAAGCGCCACGCCGAAACCTTGGCGACGCTGATCGACAACGAATTCGCTCACCTGAAACCTTCGCCGGAAATCAAATACGCCGATTACGTCGTCTCCGGCATGGGACAGGGGGAGGACACCACCGACGCGATGGCGCGCATCCGCCGTTTCAAAAAGGAGAGATTCCCGCAGGTGCTGGTGTCGGTGAATATGCTCGATACCGGTTTCGACTGCCCGGAAGTCGTTAACCTCATCTTTGCCCGCTACACCAAGTCGGTGACCCTCTATCGCCAGATGCTGGGCCGGGGCACGCGCAAGTCAATGGGCAAGCCCATCTTTACCCTGTTTGATTTTGTCGGCGTCGCCGCCACGCATGAAGGGGAGGATGGCTATGGCGAAGGCGGCAATGTCATCGACCGACCGCCGCGTCCGCGTCCCGACCCGCGCACACTCGTCACCGTCAATCAGGACGACGACATCGACCCCCTTACCCGCGCCTGGGTGACAATGGACGATGCTGGCAATTTTGTCTTTCTTGAAGCGTCTGAGGAAAAGGCCAACGAACTGGGTGCACGCTTCGAGGGTTGGCTGGTGAGCCACGAATTTACGCCTACTCAAGAGCGCTGGCTGCACGACGTTGAGGCACAAATCCGCCAGAACGCCGACCAGTTCGACGGCTTTACCCTCGATCACCTCGAATTTCCGCCCTTTAGCCTGCAAGGTGGCCGCCGCAGGGCAGCCGAACTCTTCGGCGGTGAAGATCCGCTATCCAGCGTTATTGCCAACCTCTCGCAGACCGTCTATGGCGAGCAACCCAGCACCCATTAAAAGTTTGCCATGTCACTCACCCCGCAACTCCGCCAAGACATCGACGACATCAGCAACTACCTTTTTGGTGGCGGCTATCCCGATCCTGTCTCGAACACCGAACAACTCGCCTTCCTGTTTTTCTTCTGTCTCGCCGATGGGCTGGACACCCAGGCCCAAGGCCGCGCCCGGCTGATGAAGAATACGGTGGCCAGTATTTACGGCGGTGACTGGAAGCTGCGCAACCCGCTCAATGCTCAGTTCGTTCGCCCTGAGCTTGTCGAAGGGCAATCTGTTCATGCTTCGACAGGCTCAGCACGAGCGGATTTCACCATCCCGCGCGAGCGCTTCCGCTGGTCGCAATGGGCGCGCGCGCTGTCCGGCGAGAATCTGGCACGCTTCATGCGCGACGAGGTATTTCCCTTCTATGCCGAAGTCGCCAACAAGAGTGCCACCAACTTCATGGACGGCGCGCGTCTGGTCATCGACGAGCCGGTAGTATTGACGCAAATTGTCGGCAAGGTGGATAACCTGCGCCTGGATGAACACGATGCCGATACCAAGGGCGACCTGTTCGAATACCTGCTGAAGCGCATCAAGACCGCTGGCGAACTTGGCCAGTTCCGTTCCCCGCGCCACATCATTCGCGCCATCGTCACCATGCTTGATCCGAAAATCGGTGAAACCTGCTATGACCCGGCAGCGGGCACCGCCGGTTTCATCGCTGCCATTCTCGACCACATCAAGCTCGCCAACTCCACCCCGGACGGCATCGAGAGCGTCGAACTCGACGGCAAGCGCATCCCGCGCGGCAACGGCAATGCGCTCTCCGCCGCCAAGTGGCGCGTGTTGCAGGAGCAAACCTTTTTCGGCAACGACGTTGATCCGAAGATGGTGCGCCTGGCCACCATGAACCTCACGTTGCGCGGCCTGCCCGACGTGCGCATCTACCAGCGCAACGTGCTCACCACCACGCTGGACGCCGAGAAAAAGCGCGAACTTGGCTTGCCCGAGGGTTATCACGTCGTCGCCGCCAATCCGCCGTTTGCTGGGCGCGTGGACAAGGATCGTATCGTCGATGACGTGAAAGTCGGCAATAGCACCGCCACCGAACTCCTGTTCATCAAATACATGATGGACTCTTTACTGAACCCCTCGCCCTCCGGGAGAGGGGCAGGGGGAGAGGGAGGTCGCTGTGGCGTCATCGTCCCGGAAGGCGTGCTGTTCGGTTCCACCGGCGCGCACAAGGAACTGCGCCGCCAACTCATAGAAAACAACCGCGTCGAGGCCGTGCTGTCGCTGCCCGGCGGTGTGTTCCAGCCCTATGCCGGGGTCAAGACTTCGGTGCTTTTTTTCCGCAAAGGCGGCAGCACAGAGCGGGTGCTGTTCCTTCATGCCGATAACGACGGCTTCAAACTGGATGCCAACCACGACACCGCCATCGAGGCCGACGACCTGCCGGGGCTGGTGGCGGTATATCGCAATCGGGAAACTCTCTACGCCGATTGGCAGGCCCGTGAACCTGAAGCCGAGTGGAAGCCGAAATGGTGGTTCGCCGATGCTGGCGAAATCCGCGCCAATGATTTCAATCTCGCGGCCGGGCGTTACCGTCCCATGAGCCAGAGCGCCATCGAACACCGCGACCCGCGCGAGCTGCTGGATGAACTGGCGGCAATTGAGGCGGAGATTGTCGAGGAGGTTGAAGAATTGCGGTCGGCGTTGTCTAATACCGATTAGAACACTGTTGATTAGAGGAGAAAAGCATGGGCTACGCCGAATTGATTCATCAGCGGCTACAAACTTTGCCGCAGGAAAAGCAGGCCGAGGTGTATGACTTTGTTGAATTCATCGCGACAAGAAGCAATGTCACCGAAGCGCTGGATGAAGATCAACGCAAAAAGCGCGTCCTGGCGGCTCTCGCGTCAGCGCGAGGCGCCTGGCCAAAAACGGGGGAGGCGCAAATAGGCCAGATGGCAGCCGACATGCGCGCCGAATGGGATGGTCGCGGTTGGGAAAGCCGTAGCTGATGCCCTGCCTGATTGACACCAATGTCCTGATTCATGCGCTCAGTGGCAATGCCCAAGCGTCGATCTTGTCGCGCATAGACGACGCCATTGCCAACCAGGCGCGCTATTCGGTGGTCACCCGCATGGAACTGCTGGGCTGGAGCGGCCACACGGCAGGCAGTCGACGCGAAACCGAAGCACTGCTGGCCCAACTGATGGAAATCCCCCTCACTCCCGCCATCGTCGCGCTGGTTATTGACATTCGTTCTACCATCACGATCAAACTACCCGACGCCATCATCGCCGCCAGTGCGCTGGCCGAGAACCTGCCTCTGATGACGTGCAACACTGGCGACTTCAAACGCATCGCTGGTTTGGTGGCCCTTGATCCGTTCGTTGCATGATTCCGGGTGTCTGTGCGGAAGCGTTGCGGGTGGCTCTGGCGGAACAGGCTGCATGAGCCAGTGGCCGACGATGCCGCTCGGGGAAGTTTGTTCATTCGTTGGTGGCGGGACACCATCGCGAACAAAGCCGGAATATTTCGATGGCAATATCCCGTGGGCAACAGTCAAAGATTTCAAATCGTTTAGATTAGCTGATACACAGGAACACATTACCGAAAAGGCTGTCGCTGACTCTGCGGCGAACATTGTTGAGCCTGGAACCGTACTTTTGGTGAGTCGTGTGGGATTGGGCAAAGTGGCTATCGCCGATACACGAATTGCCATTAATCAAGACATCAAGGGGCTAACCCCTGATGACACGATCGCACCGGAATTTCTTTTTTTGTTCTTGTTGTCGCAGGCGTCGCGCATTGAACGCATGGGCGCTGGCGCTACCGTCAAAGGGGTGACGCTAAACGACCTCAAGCGCATACCTATACCCGTCCCGTCTATTCCAGAACAAGGCCGCATCGTCGATCTGCTTACCCGCGCCGAGGGCATCGTCCGCCTGCGGCGAGAGGCCGAGAAAAAAGCCGCCGAACTCATCCCCGCCCTGTTCCTGGAACTATTCGGCGACCCGGCTTCAAATCCGAAGGGGTGGCCAGTGGATAAACTCGATGCGGTGGCAAAGATCATTTCTGGGGCAACCAAGGGCAGACGTTTCGATCCCAGCGAAGCCATCGAATTGCCTTACATGCGCGTGGCGAATGTGAAGGATGGTTACCTCGACCTGTCGGAAGTCAAGACCATCGCGGTAAAGCGCGGCGAGGTTGAAAAGTATCGACTCCTGCCGGGCGACCTGCTAATGACAGAAGGTGGCGACCCGGACAAGCTTGGCCGTGGCGCCTTGTGGTCAGGCGAAATAGAAACCTGCCTACACCAAAACCACATTTTCAAAGTGCGGGCAGATCGTTCGCGCCTGCTGCCAGAATACCTCTGCGAGCTGGTCGGCAGCCGTTATGGCAAAGCTTACTTTCTGCGCGTTGCGAAGAAAACCACGGGCATTGCCACGATCAACCGCACCCAACTCGGCAGCTTCCCTGTCGTGGTTCCCCCATTAAGTCAGCAAGCAGAGTTTGTCGAAAAATTAGGTTCCGTTCGTTCCATCCAATCCCAACAATCCGTCGCCACCGCCAAGGCACAGGCCACCTTTGACGCGCTGCTGGCGCGCAGCTTCCAGCCTACGCCTAATGGATTATCTGGGATGAACCAAATTTACCCCTGATTCAAGCTGTTTGAGCATATTTTTCCATTCTCCGGGATACCCACGACATGACCGCTGATTTCATTGGCTACCCCGCCGCCATTCTCACTACCGTCGCCTTTCTGCCGCAGGCATGGCAATCCTGGAAAACCCGGGATTTGAGCGGCATCTCCCTGCCCATGTACTCGCTCTTTACGCTGGGCGTCGGGCTATGGCTCGTCTATGGCGTATTGAAAGAGGACTTTCCGATCATCGCGGCCAATACCATTACACTCATTCTTGCTTCAACTATTCTTTGGCTAAAGCTGACTGAAAAAACCGATATATTGTAACTACTCAGGTAGGTAGTTTTCAATGAAAACAATAGGTTGCGGCGATTGATTCGTAGCGAACAA
>JAUYFQ010000035.1 GCA_030690895.1 Sulfuricellaceae bacterium | reverse complement strand
GTGCCGTTTACGAGAAGGGCGTCAAAATTTGCGGCAGAGAGAAAAGAGACCTCGAACGCCGACTGAAGCGATCCACCGTTTTGAATTGGTGGGACATAATAATTCATCCTAAAACGGTACTTTTGTAATTTCTGATTCCCTTATTGGACGGAATGAAGTGGGCAAAACCCGATGTATTCAAAATATCACTCGGGCAGTCCTCGGCGCATCCGACGCCGAGAGCGCGTTTGGCACGCTGAATCGGCTTGGAAACAATGCTGACGATTGGTCCTTTGCTGGTCTTGTCTCTGTTTCGTTCAGCGTATTCGACGATTTTGATTTGCCTGCATCCGAAAACTCGGGGGTTCGCACGCATCAGGTAGGTCTTCGTAAAAAAGTTCAAATCGACGGTAATGAGGTGTTGCAGGTAAAAACACCCGAAGATTTGGCCAAGGACTTTACCGACAGTCTCGCGTTTTGCCGGTTAGGTCCACGTTTAGCGTTCATACTGCGGCGCTCCCTGCGCCGTCCGCGCCGCACACTCGCTGCGCTCAACCGCCAAGCTACACGAAGCCTGGAAGCCTCAGCCAAGCAAGCTGGAAGCCTTAGTCCTTGCCAAAGTCACTCAGCCCGACTTGCTCCAGCAAGGCTGCACGCTGCTGGCGCAGGGCTTGATCTTCCGGATGGGCGGCAATCAGACTGGAAATGGAGGCGATTGCGTCATACCAGAATCCCTCTTCAGCGTAGACAAAAGGGACTTGTTTTGGGCTGGATTTTGCCAGCTTGGCTTGCAGCGCGGCGGCAGGCTCTTTTCTCGCTATCGTGCCGCCAGCGATCACGTCGCTGGAGCGCTGCTTCGCGTCTGCCACCAGTCCGACGAACCAGCTATATTCGGCGCCGGGTTTCAAGTGGATGCCATGATCCTTCAGACTCAGCGCCTGAATTCCCGCTTTTGCTGGCACCTCCAACCGTTTCTCCAATAGCGGCTGAATGGTCTTGTCATCGGTGATCGTGATTTCCAGACGGATGGCGACTGGCTTGGAGAGATACCAGTACAGCACGGGCTGCTCCTGCGTGGTGTAGCCAGTGTGGTCGGGGGCCAGAACGGCAATTTTCGGCAGATTGTCTGCCATCCCGCGACTGCCGCCGCCCACCCGGCTGGCGGGCGCGCCACGCAGCGGCGGCTTGTACATCGGGACGCCGGCGGGGGAAACGATATTTTCTGCTGCATACGCACCGAACGATGTCCAGACGAACAGCAGCATCAAAACTGACTGTATAGCGAATTTCATGACATTTCCCTTCTCAAATCCGAGTTCATAACCGGTCGATAACCTGATACGAGGCTATCCGTTCTTCCTTGCCCTTGAAGGCCACCGACCCTACCGACTTGGTGCGGTAGCGACCGCCCAGCCGTTTCAGCGTGGCATCGCCAATCAGGATGCGGCAGCAGCGCCCGGCATCGGCATCCGCTGTAAAATCCTTGTCATAGCTTTCGAGTCGCGAGGCGATATTGACGGTATCGCCAATCACAGTGTATTCCAGCCGGTCCGTTCCGCCTAGGCTGCCGGCCACCAGCGGGCCGGTGTAAATGCCGACGCGAATACTGATCTCGGGCAAACCTTTGGCCACCCACAGCGGGTTCAGCCGGGCGATTTCCCCAGCCATCGCCAGCGCACACTCCACCGCCCGAACGGCATCGGCAGCAATTTCCTGCTCATCCGTGTGCGCCAGCGGAGCGCCGAACAGAGCCATCACGGCATCGCCGATGTACTTGTTGACGACGCCATGGTGCTCAGAAACGATTTGACTCATGGCCTCCATGTACTCGTTGAGCCAGTCCATCAGGCGCTCCGGCGCCAGTTTTTCCGAGACGCTGGTGAAACCGTGAATATCCGAAAACAGTACGGTCGCGGTAATCTGCTGCGGCCTGGGGCGCCCGCCCAGGAGGAACTGGTCGCGCTGCTCCCACAAGGCGCTGGCCACCTCGTTCGAAACGTGGCGGGAAAATATCTTCATCAGCATGGCGCGTTGACGCTTTTCCTGGCTGGATATGTAGGACGCCGCCGACATGACCGTCAGCAAAAAGCCAGCCAGCGGGGGAACCAGCGGAATCCACCAGGCGTAGACAAAGGCCAGATAACACGTCGCCCCCAGCATGGCGCCGCCCACCACCACCGCAGCCAGAGAGCCCCGCAGGGTGCGGCCCCGCAAGGCGGCTGCAGCGCCCAGCATGCACCATATCCAGAGCCAACCGTATTCAAGCGGATCGGGCAGGATTCTGAACGGCTGTTGCTTGCCTTGTGCAAAGCGCAATAGCTGGCTGGTCACGTGGGCGAACAGCTCGACGCCATAAATTCGCTGATCCGTCGCCAGGCCTTGGCTATAAGGCGTAAAAAAGTAGTCGTTGATACTCTTGGCGGTAGTACCGACGATCACGATCCGGTCGCGGATTTTTTCGGGCGACACTTTGCCTTCCAGCAATTCGGTGACAGTAAAACGAGGAAACCGTCCCGGCATGGCGGCGTAGTCGAGCAGGAACTGGTAGCCCGCCGCATCGGCGCCCACATAGCCGCCATCATGTTGTTCGAATGGCGGGATCGTGGTTACCCCCAGCCGTAGATGCTGGGGATTCGAGGGATCTGGCTGCAAGCCAATCTGGCTGGATTCGAGATAATGCAGCGCCATCATCAAGGGTAAAGAATAGGCAACCGTCTCGCCATCGTCGAGAAACAGCAGGCCTCTTCTGACAATACCACCCGGGTCGTCGATGAGGTCGTTGAAACCGACCTGCCCGCTTCCCTGCAGTAACTTGGGCGGGGCGACGGCAGTTGCGCCCACCCCGCCAAATTTTGAAACCCAGACCACATGCGGATTATTTTTCAGCGCCAGATTCAGATGTTGTTCTCCAGGCTGCACCGGGGCGTCACGATACTTGTCCACGCCGATTACGCGCGCCCCGGCCTGGCCAAGCCGATCCAGAACCTGCGCCAGCACTTCGTCGGAAAGCGGATAGCCCCAGCGATGCAGGTCCTCTTCGGTTTCGGTAATCAGCACAATCCGGTCGTCGACTGGCGCGGATGGCCTGAGCCGGAAAGCCATGTCATAGGCGCTCAGCTCCAGTGACTGCAAACCACCCGTGGCGCGCACACCCCACACCAGCAGGAAAACCAGATTGCCGATCAACAGACAGATCAATAGAGGGGTGAAAAGTTTGGAGATGCGTTCAGGCACAAGAAACAAGGAGCTAACTGTCATGGCGAATCGCCGCCCCAAAATATGAAACAGCGCCTCGCCATGACAGTTTCCCCCACCCCTGCCCTCCCCCGGTGGGAGAGGGCAACGCTTCGCGTTGTTTCACGTTAACGCCAGTTGCCAATCAACAGGAATGGCGACCAGTAACCGGGATGGCCAAAACGTTTGTCGGCGGTCATCTTGAGCTGCGCCTGTTGCAAGGCAAAGGCCTTGCCCGCACCGGGCTGGTTGAGTTGCTGATAAAAACCGGAAACCAGCAGGGTTGCAGACTGGTCGTTGACGAACCACAGCGAAGCCAGTGCGCTGACCGCCCCCGCCTTGACCGCCACCCCTGCCAGCCCGAGCGCGGCCCGGTCGTCTCCGGCGGCGGTCTGACACGCGCTCAAGGTCAGGAGGGAAAGCTGCTGCTCGCGGTAGCGGCTGGGCGCAATCAGTTTCTCCAGATGATCCAGGGTCAGCCTGCCGTCATAAGCCAGCAGAAAAGTTTTTCTGACATCGCTTTCAAATTGCCCGTGCGAAGCGATGTGAACCACGTTATAGGGACTCTGGCTCATCTCATCATCCACGTTGCCGAGCAGGTAATCCTGGTCCTTCAGGGTTTTCCCCTTATACATCAGACCGATCTCCTGTAATTCCTCCGCCACATTGGGCAGGCCCGGAAACCCCTGAACCGACTCCGTCAGGCCGCTCAGCAAGACTCGACCGCCACGCGCAGTCGCACTCGGCCTGAGATCGGTCAAACCCAGGCTGGGGGTAGTCGCAATCGCATATTTCGCTATCAGAAACCGCTCTCCATCGTGCAGGGCAGCCATCGGGATGGTTCTCAACACCCCGTCCGGAACAAAAACCAGAGTCTTGACCTCGTGCTTCTCAAGCGCACGTTCCATGGGACCAATCAGCCAGGCATGCATTTCCTGCGCCAGCGGCAAATATTCACGAGTGGTTCGTTTTTCCAGCCGGGCGCGCAACTGGTTCGCCTTTTCAACCATGCTGGCGGAGGGCACGGCCAAGGTGAACTGCTCGATGGTGCCATCATCAAAATCGGCAAGTAGCTCCAGCCGGTCTTCCAGCATGATGGGGTAAATGACTGCGACACCTTTATCCAGCCTTGATGAGGCCTGTCCCAGTCGATCCTGCTGGGCGGCGACACATTTGTCCTGGAAGTAGTCCTGCAACTCGGCGGCCTTGGTTTGCTCGACCGTCGCGCGCGCTTCCCGCAGGTAGCGCTGACGGACTTCTCCACTACTGGCAGAAGCCTGTTTCAACAACAGGTTGGCCAGCTCGAAATACATCGGCGCCAGCACATCCCGGAAAGAGGATTTCCCGGCGGCGCTGGCAACGGGAAGATCACCGCGTATGGATTGCATGGCTGTCACAGCCTGCCGATAATCCGCAATCGCGCCGTCCATCTCCCCCTGAGCGCCGCGCAGCTTGCCCCGGTGCCAATACCAGCGATAAACGATTTCCGGAACCGCAAGCGAGCCTGTCGCCGCAATTGCCTGCGTATCCAGTTCCATCGCCTCCCGGGTTCGTCCCTTGCCAGCATAAAGTCTGGCCTGGTAGCCCAGGGCATAGGACAGCGCGCTTGCATCGCCGGTCTTCTGTGCGGTCAAACGCGCCGAAGTCAGGATCTGGCCGGCCAATGCGGGATCGGCTGGCGTCAGCGTCCCAGACCATAACTGTCCAAGAGAAACCAGTACCCAGGCTTTGTCACGGCTATCCGGCCAGGCATTGGCAAGAGAAAAAGCTTTGCGCGTCAGCGTATCGGCCTGAGTTATATCCCCGGCCAATTGCGCTGCACGCGCTGCATTGACGAGAATCTGCCCCTGCAATACCGGCTCGGTCGCCTCACTGGCGAGGTCAGCCGCTTGCGCGTAGGCGGCAAGCGCCTCTGGATAGCGCTCCAGCGCGACCATCAGGTTACCGCGATGATTCGCCAGTGTGGCCTGCCTGGATTTGTCTTTCATCGAACCGCTGTAGGCCTGGGCTACGGTCAGCATTCTTTCAGCCTCGCCCCGGTTGCCTGTTTGCAGGTAGAGTCCGCTCAGGCTTGCGGCGATATGTGCCTGCATCCCCTCCAGCCCCGCCTGACCTGCCACCTGGTCGGCATCATTCAGCACTTTCATGGCCTGTGAATATCGTCCCGTTGCCCGCATGGCCTCGGCTTCTCCGAGCATGGCCTCAATCTCGCGCTCCCGATTGCCGGCAGCCTGAAAATGCAGGCGGGCGCTACGCCATTCCCGGACCGCCAGTTCAAACTGCCCGACCTGCTGCAAGTCGCTCGCTCGTGATATGGCTGCATCGCCATCGGAAAGGGGATCAGATATGGCCGCATGGGAAAAGCCCATCGTCAGAACCAGGATGGACAACACCAGCAGTATTTTGGTGACCGGGCGAAACAGGATCAGCATCGGCATGGCTGAAATCTCCGAAGGACTTGCCAGAACGAGAATAAAGAGAGGATAGTTAAATCTACAGCAGGGCTTATGCTTAAGCAATGCCTGAACCAGAGAGCGGGGGTGTCATGCGTACCGAAAGCAATTTCTTCCTGTTTGTCCTTGCACAGTCCATCACATCCAGCGTCATCGCTGGCGTGACACTGGATGGCAGTTTGGGTGCGCCAGGCGCGCTGACCGGTCCCAACTACAACATTACCGCCGAACTTGGGAAAACTGTCGGTTCCAACCTGTTCCACAGCTTTGGCGTCTTCAATATTGGCAACGGCGAAAGCGCCAATTTCAGCGGTCCAGGCAGCATTGCCCACATCATAGGCCGGGTCACGGGCGGGAGCGCCTCCACGATAGACGGTCGGTTGAGCTCCTCCATTCCGGGCGCCAGCCTGTACCTGATCAATCCGAACGGGCTGATTTTCGGCCCCAACGCCTCTCTGGATGTCAGCGGATCCTTCTTTGCCAGCACGGCCAGCCAGGTTTTGCTTGGCGACGGCGGCGTCTTTGATGCATCAACGCCACCCAATAGCATTTTGACTATTGCGCCCCCCGCAGCTTTCGGGTTTATCGCACAGAACCCGGCGCCCATCCAGGTGAATGGCGCTCAGCTCGCCGTTGCTGACGGCCAGCAAATCGGCCTATTTGGCGGCAATCTGACGTTCGATCAAGGTGCACAGGTCATTGCGCCTGGCGGCAAAATCACACTGGTCAGCGGCGCTTCACCTGGGGAGGCGCTGCTTGACGGCACGCAAAATTTTTCTTCCGGCGGCGACATCAACCTGCGTGGCTTCAGTGAAATCAATGCCACCGCAGCCGACTTCTCTGGCGGAGGAGGGGTCATCGTGATCCGCTCGGGCCGCTTGACACTGGATGCCTCCCGGCTCGAGGCTATCAGTGCGGAGCAACCGGGCGGCAACATTGACATCGGCGTGGGACAGGACGTCGTGCTCGCTTCTGGCGCCGAGATCACGACCGATACGGTTGGCGCGGGTGATGGGGGGAGCGTTTCCATTTCCGCCGGCCATGCAATTACCCTCTCCGGTCGTGGTGCGGATGGCGGCTGGACAGCCATTCGAACCAATACAGCCGGATCGGGGAAGGCCGGCCAGGTTACGCTACACGCCCCGAACATCACCTTGGATGAAGGCTTGCTGCAATCACTGACGATAGGGCAGCAGTCCGCCACCGCCTCCGGCAATGCGGGTGCAATCAGTATCGATACTGATGTTTTATCATTGTCCAATGGCGGCCAGCTGGATAGCGGCGTGCGCAGTAACAGCACGGGCAGCGCCGGGTCGGTGCAAATCACTGCCCGCCAGTCTGTCACGCTAACTGGCGTCAGTGCCGACGGTCACGCCAGCGCAATCTATACCAGCACCACCGGTGAAGGAAAGGGGGGAGATATTCAGGTTCGCGCCCCTCGCCTTGAAATGACGGGTGGTGCAGAGATTTCGGCCACCACCGCCGGATCGGGAAACGGCGGATCCATCCAGTTGGATATTGCGTCCATGACCGTGCTGGGCGGCAGTCAGATTGCGGCCAACGCGACCGCTTCCGGCAAGGGCGGCGTCATCGGGATTGTTGCCACGGATTCCCTTACGATCTCCGGTCAGGATGCGCAGGGCGGATACAGCGCCATTCGAGCCAATACCAACGGATCGGGCGATGGCGGCTCGATTTCTCTGGTCTCCGGCATGCTGCTGGTAGATGGTGGCCTGATACAGGCGCTCAGTTATGGAGATCGCGCAGCCAGCGGGCAAAGTGGCAAGGCGGGGAATATATCCGTCAATGCCACCCGGTTGAACCTGGTTAACGGCGGTCAACTGGATAGCGGCAGTCGCGACCGGAGCAATGGCGCGGGCGGCAACATCGAGGTTCATGCCGAAGACATCCTGATTAGCGGCGTCCATTCAGCTGGTCACGGCTCCGCCATTTTTGCCAATACCCTGGGCGAAGGCGCAGGTGGCAATATCTGGCTGGATGCAGCCCGGATCAGAATCGAAAATAGTGCACTCATATCCGCATCGTCCAACGATGTTGGGTCTGCCGGATATATCCAGATCGACACCGATAGCCTGGATATTCAGGGCGGGGGGCGCATCACCGCCAGCGCCAACGGGTCAGGCGCAGGCGGTGATATCAAGATTACGGCCAAGGGGGCGGTGACTGTCGCAGGGGAATGGGTCGACGAGGAAACCAGCGCCATTCTTGCTCAGACTTTCGGCCCAGGCAATGCGGGTAACGTCAACATCAATGCCGCCAGCCTCGCTCTTCTGGATGGAGGCAAAATCAGCAGCAGTAGCCGAGACACTGAGGGCGGCAACGGGGGCAACATCCACATCACCGCCCGGGACAGCATTTCGGTTTCCGGGGAAAGCTTGGCTGGCGCGGCGAGCGGCATTTTTGCCGACACCACCGGGCGGGGGATGGGTGGAAACATCATTCTTCGCGCGCCGGACATCCTGGTTTCTGAAGCGGGCACCGTTCAGGCTTCGACCTACGCCTCCGGCCCAGGCGGTTCGATTACCTTCGAAGCCAATCGGCTGAACATACTGAATGGCGGCGAAATCATTTCGGACACAATGGGCTCGGGCCGGGGCGGCTCTGTCGATGTCAAGGCCTCGGAATCCATCGTGCTTTCCGGGCGCAACAAGTGGGACTACCGCAGCCTGATTCGCGCCAATGCAGGAGCCACGGGTGACGGAGGCGTAATCAATTTGACCTCGCCTGAAATAAAGCTGGATGACGCCGCAATCCAGGTCACCTCCTGGAATGCGCTCGGCTCTGAGTTGATCAATGGCACCGCCGGGAGCGTCAACATTCGTGCCACAGATCTGGCGTTGGCAAATGGCGCAACCATTGACAGTAGCAGTCGCTTCTCCAGTACGGGAGATGGCGGTCTGATTTCCATCCAGGCCACATCAATGCACATGACAGGCCCATTAACTGCAATCAATGCACTCACCGAAGGTAGCGGGGCAGGGGGAGTCATTCGTCTGCAGGCCCAGGAAATCACCCTGGACGATTACGCGCAAATCAAGGCCGAGACTTCAGGTTCGGGCGCAGGCGGTCATATTCAGATTGAAAGTGAAACGCTGAATCTGCTTGCCGGCAGCGCGATCGAGGCAAACACGGAGGGCAGCGGGAACGGCGGATCCATCAGCATCACCGCCAGCCAGGCCCTCCGCCTCGCATCTCCGGCTGACACGTATGTACTCAGCGGCATCCGTGCCAGCACATATGGCTCGGGGGATGGCGGTTACATCAAGCTGATTTCTCCCTCAATCGTGATGGATAATGGTCTGGTGCAGGCCAGAACCCAAGGGGCGCTTTCTGGAGGAGCGGCCAATGGCGCGGCCGGAAATATCACGATCGAAACCAGACAAATATCGCTGGAAAATGGTGCGCAGATCGACACCAGTAGCCGTGACGGAAGCAATGGCATGGGGGGTAGCGTTCTGATCGAGGCAAGCGATAGTATTTCCATAACCGGTCGCGTCTCCACTTATCCCACTGCGATTTTTTCCAACACCTTCGGGTCGGGTGATGGCGGATACCTTTATCTGGTTACGCCCAATCTGATCGTCGGGGATCACGCCCTGATTCAGGCCGCAACGGTTGGCAGCGGCATGGGCGGATTCATCAGGATCGAAGCTGACAAAATCAGTGTTTCCGGTGAAGCCTCGATCAGTGCCGCAGCCTATGGCACGGGTGCGGGTGGCTACATCAGCCTGGTTTCGTCTGCAATCAATATGGACGGCGGCTATGTTCAGGCCTTGACCAGTGGAACGCTTCCCGGCGGGGAAGCAAACGGGGCCGCCGGGTATATCGTGATCGAAACCGGGAGCATATCCCTGAAAAATGGCGCGCAAATCGACACTGGCAGCAGAGGCGGCAGCAATGGAGGGGGCGGCGGCATCATTGTCGAGGCAAAAGATGGCATTTCCGTGATGGGAGAAGGGGCCGATTTCCCCAGTGCAATTTTTTCCAACACCCTCGGTTCGGGAGATGGCGGATTCATCCATCTGATCACGCCTAGCCTGTCCGTCGGCGATCACGCGTATATTCAGGCCGCAACGACAGAGAGTGGGGCGGGTGGATACATCAATATCGAGGCCGACAAGATCAGCGTGACCAACGGCGGCATCATTAGCGCCGCGACCTTCGGTTCAGGCGCTGGCGGCTACATCGACATATTGGCCAGGGAATCTGTCACGCTTTCCGGAGGGGGTGCGATCAGCGCCCAAACAGAGGGTTATGGCGATGGCGGGTATATTTTCATTGACTCTCCCATCCTGAAACTGGATAACGCCAAGATCACGACTGACAGCAAGGGGGAGGGTGTTGGCGGCTACATCAATATCCATGCCGAACAGGATGTCACGATGAAGAACCAATCCAGCATTGAATCCCGCAGCAGCAGTATGGGTGATGCGGGCGCCATTTTCATCGACACGGGGATTTTCACTGCCGACAACAGTTTGTTGACGACTGCGGCGACCCATGCCGGCGGAGGCAATATTGAACTGTTGGCCACCACTGTCCGGTTGAAAAATCACAGCGCCATTACCGCAACCGTTGGTGGCGGATTTGGCGATGGCGGCAATGTCACTGTGACGGCGCAGGGGTTTGCTGCAGTCGAGGATAGCGATCTGACAGCACGCGCCAACCAAGGCCATGGAGGACGCATTACCATCAATGCGGAAGCCTTCCTCCGCACCGCTGACGTGGACCTCGACGCTTCTTCCAACGTGCTCGGCAACGAAGGCGTAGTCGAAGTAAACGCACCCAATCTTGATCTCACTGGCAGCCTGGTGGTGCTACCCACAAATTTCCTGGATGCCAGCGCTTTGCTAAACGACCCTTGCGCCGCGCTTCGCGCCAGCGAGGAAAGCAGTTTCGTCGTCAGGGGCAAGGGCGGCCTTCCATTCCAGCCTGATGGCCTGTTTCCTGGCCCGCTGATGTTGAAGTCACCCATACAGCCGAACGGCGCCGCACTGCCGCCCCGTGCGAATCGCCCTGGTTCGAATATCAATTTATCGCCGGACTGCCAGAAATTGGCGTGGAAAGAGCACCTGTCATGAAACTGGATTATCCATTAGGCGGCTCTGCGAGCCAGCGCGCCACTCGCCATGGTTTGTGCCGCCAGGCTCTATGCCTGTGGTTGGGCATTCACGCTTGTGCGGCATTTGCGATCGAGGACAATGAACGCATCGAAAGAGGGGGGGTCGAACGCCCGGCCTTGCCATCTTTTCAGAAACCCGACAAGTCACCCCTCACGTTCCCGCCCTTGCCGCAAGCGGTGGAACAGGATGGCAAGGGGGCAAATCTGGCAGTCAAGGTCACGAAAATCCGCCTGGACGGCTACTCGCCGCGCTTCGAGGCCGATCTGCGCAAGCTGGTGGCGCCCTATGAAATTCGCGAGCTCACCTCCGAAGACCTGCAGAATTTGCGGCAACAACTCACCCTGTATTACGTCAACCAGGGTTACATCAATTCGGGTGCGATCCTGCCTGACCAGAAAATCGAGAACGGCGAGGTGTTGATCCGGATCGTTGAAGGAAATCTCAGCCAGATCGACATATCAGGCAACCAGCGCCTGCGCACCAGCTACCTGACCGAGCGTATCGCGCTGGATGCGACCGCCCCGCTCAATGTCAACGCGCTGCAACAGCGCCTGGAACTGCTGCGCCAGAGCGGGCTGATTTCCCGCATCAACGCCGAACTTTCACCCGGCCTCGAAGCAGGGACAAGCCTGCTCAAGCTGGCCGTCCAGGAAGCCCGGCCCTATGAGCTTTACGTCTCCCTGAGCAATCATCGTTCCCCCAGCATCGGCGCTTATTACCCGGAAATCTATGGTTTTCACCGCAACGTCAGCGGTCGGGGGGACAGCATCGAAGCACGATATGGTTTCAGCGAGGGGCTGGATGACTACCTGCTGGGCTATGACCTGCCGCTCAATGCACACGACACAACACTTTCCGTGCGTTTTACCAGAAGCAACTCTTTTGTGGTGGAAGCGCCCTTCACCGACCTGGAAATCAGGAGCGACACCACTTCCCGATCGCTGGGCATCAGCCACCCCCTCTGGCAGGATCTGGCCGGCTCCCTGAAACTGGGCTTGCTCTATGAACAACGGGATAGTGACACTTACCTGCTCGGCATCCCATTTTCGTTCTCTGCGGGTATTCCTGATGGCAAGGCTTCGGAGGATGTCTGGCGGTTTTCTCAGGAATGGACGCAGCGCAGCCAGAATCAGGCCAGCGCGCTGCGATCGACTTTCAGCAGCGGAAAAACCAATACCCTGGCACTTCCCGACGTATTCGGGCCAAACCGCGATTTTCTGGTCTGGCTGGGGCAGTTTCAATGGGCCAAGCGCACGGATAACCGCAGCCAGTGGATTTTTCGTCTCGATACGCAACTCACCCAGGACGCACTGCTCCCCATGGATAAATTCGGACTGGGCGGCGCCAACAGCGTGCGTGGGTATCGCGAGAACCAGTTAATGCGCGACAAGGGCTATGTCGCCTCACTGGAATACAGGATTCCCTTGTTCGCCAACGAATCAGGTGAAACGCCCTGGCAATTCGCCCTGTTTTCAGACTATGGCCGAAGCTGGAATGCGGTCGGAGAGACACTCGGCCCAGATCATCTTTCCAGTGTAGGCGTGGGCGTTTTATGGAATCCAAATACCCGGTTTTCGGGCCAGCTGTACTTGGCCCATGGTTTCCAGAATGTGGAAAACCCGAGCCAAGACCCACAGGACTCGGGCGTTCACTTTCGCTTCAGCTACAAAATTTTCTGAAGCTGGTTCGCAGCCTGTGAAGAAATATTCACAGGCTCGCTAATGGGCGCCTAATTGCTATTTCGCCCAGGGATGGGCTGGCGGGGCGGGTTCTTCCTTTTTCTTTTCAACTTTTTCTTCAGCCTTCGGCTTGAGAACGCTACCCTCCTTCGGGTATCCGGCCGCATCCAGCGTCGCATTCCACGCGCCCGACTCAAACCCCTTGTTCACCGCCCCGCCAACGGTCAGCACAGGCACCACCAGCTCACCAGCCACCTTCTTCAAGGCATCCGCGTCTGCCGTTGAGGTTTGAGGGTTTTTGGTCGTATAAGGCACGCCACGCTTGCCGAGAAAGTCCTTGGCCTCCTTGCATGGCGTCCCACAGTCATTCACATACAGTGTAACTGGCGCTTTTTTCATGGCAACGCGCGACGCATAAGGCAAGTTGCTGGTATCCGTCGCCACGCCGCCACTGATATTTTTTTCTTCCACTTTCTTGGCCGCTTCCGGCGGGGGTTGATCAGTGTAATGAACCTTGCCGTCCGCATCCGTCCAGCGGTACATGTTATCGGCTTGCGCCTGAGTTGCGAGCAGGCCAGCGGCCAGGCTACCGCACAGTAACAGTGCCAGTTTCATATCAAATCCTCCGGTCATAAACTTGTGATTACTCTAGGCTCTTTTCGCAAATCATGTTGCTGTGTGCTCTGAATCACCCTCAAAGCCCCGTGGTATCAGGATAAATTGGCAGGCGCATCCAAATCCGAGAAATCGCCGTGCAGCAAGGCGTCTCGGAGAAAAACAACACGATTTGCGAAAAGAGCCATCAAAAAAATGCGCTGTGGTGATGCAAATGGCATGGAGGGGGATTTGTGCAACATTCAGGATAGATGAAATGCCCTAAATGCAACGGCGAAATGAAGCCCGGCAAGGCCATCGAGCAGACATGGACAGGCTACCCAGAATGGCCGGGAAGCGAAGTATGTACCATGTCGGAGGGCGGCCCAGACAAGTTTGTGGACTGCCTGAAACCAGTTATTCATGCCGCAACTCAATAGGAGAACAAGATTGAGAACACTGAATGTGGCTGAAGCCGCATCATTCCTGAAAGTCGCCATCACCAGCGTAGAAGAATTGGCAAAGGACGGATTGATCCCCGCCGCCAAGATCGGTCGGTCATGGGTATTTACAGAACATCACCTGGCTGATTACCTGTCTGCTCAGATCGAGCAGCAGACCAGCGAGCGGCGCGACCTGCTGGCGATGGGCAGGCCAACCAGGGTTAAGACCAATACTGTTTAGTTTATCCATTTCCTGCCGCTATACAATCCATGTTACCAGTGGAGAAGATGACATGGCGAGAATCAAGAATGAATTGCCGGGCGGAGCGCGACTGGCGGATTACCTTACGGTGGGATACTTGGCAATG